>JAPSHL010000082.1 GCA_031179905.1 Bacillus sp. (in: firmicutes)
GTCTGGTGGCGATAGCGAGAAGGTCACACCCGTTCCCATACCGAACACGGAAGTTAAGCTTCTCAGCGCCGATGGTAGTTGGAGGTTCTCCTCCTGTGAGAGTAGGACGTCGCCAGGCACCAAAAAAGTCTTAGAGGCACTTTGCCTCTAAGACTTTTTTATTTAGTTCACTTAGTTATATATCTATGATCAAATCGTAAGCTTTCATGCTTTATTAAACTATCCTTTCAAATTCCCTCGAAAAAAAAAGCTAATGCTTTTGCTTGAAAATCCATACAAATCCGACTATAGTTAAATATAATTTATCAGTAACCCCCCCTCTATTACATAGAAAATTTTCTTCCTATATGTTTGAAATCAAGTGATTTTGGGAAAATTAATAAAACATCAATCTTGCTAAACATCTTTTTAATCATGTATAATTATAGTCAAATATAGTCAAAGTCAGAAGGGGGAGGCTTGGTGAGAAATATTTCGGATATAATTGAGAGTTATTTAAAAGAAGTATTAGAGATGAGCGGAAAATCACTTGTTGAAATCAAACGAAGCGAAGTTGCCGACAAATTCGATTGTGTGCCATCACAAATAAATTACGTCATTAATACCCGATTTACAATTGAAAAAGGGTATTTAGTTGAAAGCAAACGTGGCGGAGGCGGCTTCATTCGGATAATGAAGGTTCAATCACACGATTACGCTCATCTGATCGACCAATTACTATCCCTTATACAAAGTCGAATACCTCAGAGCAGTGCAGAAAACGTCATTTACCGTCTTGTTGAAGAAGAGGTTATAAATGAAAGAGAAGCGAAAATAATGCTAAGCGTTATTGATCGTTCTGTACTGTATCTCGAGCTTCCATACAGAGATGAACTAAGAGCCAGGCTGTTAAAAGCAATGTTAACTACACTAAAATATAAATAACAATGTTAGTTGTGAGGTGAAAGCATGAATTGTTCAGAATGTAAGCAAAGGCCTGCAACGCTTCATTACTCCAAAATTATTAATGGAAACAAGACCGAGTTCCATCTGTGTGAACATTGCGCTAGAGAAAAGGGCGATTTGTTTACGGCCAATGAATCGCCGGGCTTTTCATTCAATAGCCTTTTAGCCAGTTTGCTGAACATGGAACCAAGCATTCAACAAATCAAACACAACCCTTATCAGGAAGCAGAACTTCAATGCAAGGAATGCTCGATGACATTCCCTCAGTTTACGAAAATAGGCAGGTTTGGATGTCCTAATTGCTATGAAACTTTTAAGGATAGACTTCAGTCTATTTTAAAAAGATTACATGGAGGAAATGTTGAACATAAGGGGAAGGTTCCAGAAAGAGTGGGCGGTCATATTTTAATTAAAAAGGAAATTGGCAAACTTAGAGAAACACTAAAGGATCTTATTATACAGGAAGAGTTTGAAAAGGCTGCAGAAGTAAGAGACGAAATTAGAAAAAAGGAAAAACAATTGGTTACATTTAATGAGGGGAGCGAGTAAGAGTTGTCTTTTGAAAAATTCATTAATAAAGCAAAAACATCTTGGATGTGCTCAGATGGACCGGACTCTGATATCGTCTTGACCTCTCGAATAAGATTAGCCAGAAACATAAACTCATTAAAATTTCCTATACTTTTTTCTAATGAAGAAGCAGAAACAGTGATTCAGAAAGTTAGTGAAAAGGTATCAGCTCAATCCAACGAAAGTTTCGGCAATCTAGAGCTGCTTAAAATGGAAGAACTCCAGCAGCTTGAAAAAAGGGTTCTTGTTGAAAAGCATTTAATCAGCCCGCTTCTTGCTAATGAAGCTGCATATGGTGCTTGCGTCCTTTCAGAGGATGAGGAAGTGAGCATTATGCTCAATGAAGAAGACCATATTAGAATTCAATGTATAAAGCCTGGACTACAGGTAATGGAAGCATTAGAGAAGGCAAATGAAATAGACAATTGGCTTGAAGAATCCATTGACTATGCATATCATCTCGAGCTTGGATATATAACCAGCTGTCCTACAAATATAGGCACAGGATTGAGGGCATCTGTTATGATGCATCTTCCAGGAATGGTTTTGACACAGCAAATGAACAGAATTATTCCTGCAATCAATCAATTAGGTCTAGTTGTTAGAGGAATTTATGGCGAAGGCAGCGAAGCTTTAGGGAATATATTTCAAATATCCAATCAGATAACATTAGGAAAATCAGAAAGTGATATAGTAGAAGAATTAAAAAGTGTCGTGCATCAGCTTATTGAGCAAGAAAGAGCTGCAAGAGAGGCATTAGTAAGAACTTCAAACATACAATTAGAAGATAGGGTTTTCCGATCATATGGAATCCTCTGCAACAGCCGTATAATAGAAACAAAAGAAGCGGCTAAATGTTTATCAGACCTTCAGTTAGGAATCGATATGGGCTTCATCAATAATGTATCAAAAGGGATACTAAATGAACTGCTTATTTTGACCCAACCTGGTTTTCTTCAACTTTATTCAGGCGGGCAAATGAATCCAAATGATCGCGACATTCGTCGCGCATCCTTAATAAGAGAAAGATTATTATTGGAAACAGAGTAATTATATAATTGGGAGGATGACATTATGATGTTTGGACGTTTTACAGAAAGAGCGCAAAAGGTACTAGCACTTTCACAAGAAGAAGCAATCCGCTTAGGACATAACAATATTGGTACAGAGCATATTCTACTTGGATTAGTCCGCGAAGGAGAAGGCATTGCTGCGAAGGCACTGCTAGCACTTGGCTTAGGTCCTGAAAAAATTCAGGAAGAGGTAGAAAACCTAATCGGCAGAGGACAAGAAGGCTCCCAAACAATCCATTACACTCCTAGAGCAAAAAAAGTTATTGAACTCTCTATGGACGAAGCAAGAAAGCTTGGTCATTCCTATGTAGGTACAGAGCATATCCTACTTGGCCTTATCCGTGAAGGTGAGGGTGTGGCAGCACGAGTATTGAATAATGTCGGTGTAAGTTTAAATAAAGCTAGACAGCAAGTATTACAATTGCTTGGAAGCAGTGAATCAGGAAGCCATCAAGGCAGTTCTGCTGCAAGTGCAAATACTCCAACACTAGACAGTCTTGCAAGAGATCTAACTGCGATTGCAAGAGAAGGCAGCTTAGACCCGGTTATCGGTAGAAGCAAGGAAATTCAACGTGTAATTGAAGTACTGAGCAGAAGAACAAAGAATAATCCAGTCCTTATTGGTGAGCCGGGAGTCGGTAAAACGGCAATAGCTGAGGGATTGGCACAGCAAATTGTCCAAAATGAGGTACCTGAGATTTTAAGAGATAAAAGGGTCATGACATTAGATATGGGGACTGTTGTGGCAGGAACTAAATACCGCGGTGAATTCGAAGATCGCTTGAAAAAGGTAATGGATGAAATCCGTCAAGCAGGAAACATCATTCTCTTTATTGATGAGTTGCATACATTGATTGGGGCTGGTGGAGCTGAGGGTGCTATCGATGCATCCAATATTCTGAAGCCATCCCTAGCAAGAGGAGAGCTGCAATGTATCGGTGCAACGACACTGGATGAGTACCGTAAATATATTGAAAAAGATGCTGCGTTAGAGAGACGTTTCCAGCCAATCACAGTTGATGAGCCTACTATGGAGGAATCCATTCAGATTCTAAAGGGGTTACGTGACAGATATGAAGCACATCACCGTGTATCAATTATCGATGAAGCAATTGAAGCAGCAGTGAAATTATCTGATCGTTATATTTCTGACCGCTTTTTACCAGATAAAGCAATTGATTTAATAGATGAAGCTGGATCGAAGGTAAGATTAAGATCTTACACCACTCCTCCTAATTTAAAGGAACTAGAAGTTAAACTAGAAGAGGTTCGCAAGGAGAAGGATGCTTCTGTCCAAAGCCAAGAATTTGAAAAGGCCGCTTCATTGCGTGACACGGAGCAAAGACTTCGTGAACAGCTAGAGGAAACGAAGAAGAATTGGAAAGAAAAACAGGGTCAAGAAAATACAGAGGTGACAGTCGAAGATATCGCAAGTGTCGTATCAAGCTGGACTGGAATTCCTGTATCAAGATTGGCGCAAACTGAAACAGATAAGCTCCTTAATATGGAGAATATCCTTCATAATAGGGTAATCGGCCAAGAGGAAGCTGTGAAAGCTATTTCCAAGGCTGTAAGAAGAGCAAGAGCTGGTTTGAAAGATCCAAAACGACCAATTGGTTCTTTCATTTTCCTAGGACCAACAGGTGTAGGTAAAACAGAGCTTGCGCGCGCCCTTGCTGAATCAATGTTCGGTGACGAAGATGCAATGATCCGTATTGATATGTCTGAGTACATGGAAAAGCATTCCACTTCAAGACTTGTTGGCTCACCTCCAGGGTATGTAGGTTATGAAGAAGGCGGACAGCTTACTGAAAAAGTTAGAAGAAAACCATATTCCGTGGTACTTCTAGATGAAATTGAAAAAGCTCACCCAGATGTTTTCAATATCCTCCTGCAGGTATTAGAAGACGGTCGCTTAACAGACTCTAAAGGAAGAACAGTTGACTTTAGAAACACAGTACTAATCATGACTTCTAATGTTGGTGCCTCTGCTTTAAAAACGAATAAATATGTAGGCTTCAATATTCAGGATGGTGAACAGGACTATAAAGATATGAAAGGCCGTGTGATGGAAGAGCTGAAAAGAGCATTTCGTCCAGAGTTCTTGAATCGTATTGATGAGATTATCGTGTTCCACTCCTTAGAGAAGAAGCATCTTCAAGAGATTGTATCTCTTATGGCAGATCAGTTAGTTAAAAGATTGAAAGAACAGGAAATTTATCTAACTATAACGGATGCTGCTAAAGAGAAGATTGCACAGGAAGGTTATGATCCAGAATATGGAGCCAGACCGTTGCGCAGGGCTATCCAAAAGCATATAGAGGATCGTCTGTCAGAGGAGCTGTTAAAAGGTACAGTACTAAACGGTCAGCATATTGATTTAGATGTCGAAGATGGCGAATTCACTGTAAGAGTGAAAGATGTGCAGCAATTGACAAACCTGCAAAAATAACGCTTAATGGCATAAAAGGCACACGTTTTACTAATGCGTGTGCCTTTTATACTTTTTATGAGTCAGATTTTTGATTGGAAAGGTAAGGCGATACAAGAATGGCAAAAAGAAAGACAAAGTTCTTATGTCAGGAATGCGGCTATGAATCTGCAAAATGGATGGGAAAATGCCCTGGCTGCGGAAATTGGAACACGATGGTGGAAGAAGTAGAAAAAGCGCCTGCCCAAAGAAAGGGTGCATTTGCTCACTCCCAAGGGGTATCAATAGCTGCCAAGCCTATTCCCGTAACAAGCATTGAGACAGTTAATGAGCCTAGAATAAAAACAGATTTGGAAGAGCTTAACCGCGTGTTAGGCGGAGGGGTTGTACCTGGTTCTCTTGTACTTATCGGAGGAGATCCGGGAATTGGGAAGTCGACACTGTTGCTGCAGGTATCTGCCCAATTAGCCCTGAAAAAACAGTCTGTTTTATATGTTTCAGGAGAGGAATCACAAAAACAAACCAAATTGAGAGCAGACAGGCTTGGAGTTATGTCTGATCAGCTCCTTGTATATTCAGAGACCAATTTAGAGGAAATCAGCAGAACGATAGAAAACTCAAAGGTAGATTTTGTGGTAATTGACTCTATCCAAACAATTTTTCATCCAGAGGTCACTTCTGCCCCAGGAAGTGTTTCTCAAGTTCGAGAGTGTACAGCTGAACTGATGAGAATAGGAAAGACAAAGGGGATTGCTATATTTATTGTTGGTCATGTGACGAAGGAGGGGTCTATAGCAGGTCCTCGGCTGCTTGAGCATATGGTGGACACAGTTTTATATTTTGAAGGTGAAAGACATCACACATACAGGATATTAAGGGCTGTTAAGAACCGCTTCGGGTCCACCAATGAAATGGGAATATTTGAAATGAAGGAATTTGGATTAGAGGAAGTGGAGAATCCATCAGAAATTTTTCTAGAGGAACGTTCACAAGGTGCGGCAGGATCAACAGTAGTAGCTTCAATGGAAGGAACAAGACCGGTGCTTGTTGAGATTCAAGCGCTTATTTCGCCCACAAGCTTTGGAAACCCAAGAAGAATGGCGACAGGGATAGACCATAATCGTGTCCCTTTATTAATGGCTGTCCTTGAAAAAAGAGTAGGAATGTTGCTGCAAAATCAAGATGCCTATCTAAAGGTTGCCGGAGGGGTTAAGCTTGATGAACCAGCAATCGACCTAGCTATTGCTGTCAGTATTGCTTCCAGTTTTAGAGATAAGACAACAAGAGCAACAGATTGCATAATTGGAGAAGTCGGGTTGACAGGAGAAGTGCGAAGAGTATCGAGGATTGAACAAAGAATTCAGGAAGCGGCAAAATTAGGATTTGAGCGAGTCATATTACCTGCTAATAATATCTCTGGGCTTAAAGCACCAGAGGGAGTTCAATTAATAGGTGTCAGCTCTGTCGGAGAGGCATTAAAAGCTGCATTAGGAGAGTAAATATACCCGTATAATAGAAAAAACAATTGAAGTTGCATTATTGGTATGATAAAATGTAACGTTTAAATAATTTGACAATTAATTACCAATAATGCTACTGTAAAATTAGCCAAAAAAGAACAAAAAGTTTGCTAATTAACTTTTTCATTACAAATAAAAAAATTCTCTGTAATATTAGGTTTCAAATTCAGGAATTTGTTTATAATGTGAAAGAGGAGGTGTAAGTATTGTTAAGACGGATTGTACAGGCATGTTTTTTAATTATTGGAGGCACTTTGGGAATCGTTTTTATTCCTGATTTATTAAATATGGTTAACTTAAATCATAATTTAATAAATAACCCTTATGTATCGGCAATACTTGGCGCCATTATTTTTTATTTTATTACTTTTTGGGCGATAGATTATATGGTTAATTTTATCAAGCTGGTGGAAGAAAACCTTGTTAAGGCTCCAATCACTGATATTATTACAGGAAGTGTCGGTTTAGCATTTGGACTGATATTAGCCTTTTTAATAGGCTATGCACTAACCGCCATAAAAGTACCGTTAATCAATACGGTCGCGCCTATACTTTTAACTTTACTTTTTGGCTATTTAGGTTTTCAGGTAGGATTCAAAAAGAGAGACGAGCTATCCACTCTTTTTGCAGCTAGAAAGAAAAAGGCAAATGAAGAAGAAGTATTAAAAACGGAAAAGGGCGATTTGAAAATTCTGGATACGAGTGTCATTATTGATGGAAGAATCGCTGATATTTGCCAGACAGGTTTCCTTGAGGGAACAATTGTAATTCCGCAGTTTGTACTTGGAGAATTGCAGCATATCGCAGATTCATCCGATGCTTTGAAAAGAAACAGAGGAAGAAGAGGACTTGATATCCTCAATCGCATTCAAAAAGAGCTTGCAATCAAAGTGGAAATATATGAAGGCGACTTCGATGAAATTACAGAAGTGGACAGCAAGCTTTACAAGCTTGCTAAAATCACGAATGGTGTTGTAGTTACAAATGATTTTAACTTAAATAAGGTTTGTGAATTGCAACAGGTGTCAGTCCTTAATATTAATGATTTGGCCAATGCAGTGAAACCGGTTGTTCTGCCAGGAGAAGAAATGAAGATCCTTATAATTAAGGACGGCAAAGAGCATAACCAAGGTGTTGCCTATTTGGATGACGGCACAATGATCGTTGTCGAAGAGGGACGCAACTTTATAGGAAAACATATAGATGTGCTTGTCACTAGCGTTTTGCAAACATCTGCAGGAAGAATGATTTTTGCAAAGCCCAAGTTATTAGAAAAAGCATTGTAATAGATGGGAGTTTATTGTATGACTTATGAAGTCATTATACCGGCCGCGGGTCAGGGGAAAAGAATGGGAGCAGGGAAGAATAAACTGTTCCTTAAAATAGACGGTCTTCCAGTGTTCATTCATACTCTGAAGGTATTTGAAAAGGATGAAAACTGTAGCAAGATTTGGCTGGTAACCAGCCCCCAGGATAAACAAGAGATGCATGCACTGATAAAAAGGAATAAAATAACGAAAATTGCTGCTATCGTAAATGGCGGAGATGAAAGACAATATAGTGTCTATAATGCAGTAAAGGAAATTTCAAAAGATGCTATTGTTCTTGTTCATGATGCCGCCAGACCTTTCATTGACATCCGTCAGATGAAGGAATTGACTGATGTTGCAGCAGCAAATGGAGCAGCTGTCTTAGCGGTCCCAATTAAAGATACCATCAAAAAGGTAAAAGGTGACGTCGTTGAAGAGACAGTAGAACGTTCTAGCTTGTGGGCTATCCAGACCCCACAAGCTTTTCGTATTTCCTTGTTAAAAGAAGCTCATGAAAAAGCTATTCAAGAGGGGTTTTTGGGAACAGATGATGCAAGTCTTGTAGAAAGATTAGGGCAAGACGTTAGAATAGTCATGGGCAACTATGACAATATAAAATTAACTACACCAGAAGATCTATATTTTGCAGAGGCTATCATACAGAAAATTAACTACAAATCTTAACAGCAAAAGGAGTACAAGACATGTTGCGAATAGGACAAGGTTTTGATGTGCATCAACTAGTAGAGGGGAGACCGCTTATTATCGGCGGTATAGAGATTCCTTATGAAAAGGGGCTGCTTGGACACTCTGACGCAGATGTACTTTTACATACCATAGCAGATGCTTGTTTAGGAGCTATAGGAGAAGGGGATATTGGCAGACATTTTCCCGATACAGACCAGGCTTTCAAAGACTTTGATTCAGCAGTCCTGTTAAAGGAAGTTTGGAGCATGGTGAAATCCAAAGGCTATGAATTGGTAAATGCTGATTGTACGATTATGGCACAGCAGCCAAAAATGGCACCACATATTAAAGCAATGCAATCTAGGATTGCTGAGCTATTGGAAACACAAATTGAAAATGTAAATGTAAAGGCAACAACAACAGAAAAGTTAGGGTTTACGGGTAGAGGAGAGGGAATTGCTTCCTTAGCGGTAGTCCTTTTACAGAGAAAAGTGCAGTAACACTCTTTTAATGGAAAATACTAAATGATAGAATAAACAAGAAATATTTATGAAACAAAATCGAGGAGGCAGAACCATGAGTAACGAAATACGTGTTCGTTATGCCCCAAGTCCAACGGGACATTTACACATAGGGAATGCGCGTACAGCATTATTTAATTATTTATATGCACGCAATTTGGGTGGAAAGTTTATTATCCGAATTGAGGATACAGATAAAAAACGTAATATAGAAGGTGGAGAGCAAAGCCAATTAAAGTACTTAAAGTGGCTTGGCATAGACTGGGATGAGAGCGTAGATGTTGGTGGAGAGTTTGGTCCATACCGTCAATCTGAGCGAAATGATATTTATAAAAAATACTACACTGAATTGCTTGATCGTGGATTAGCGTATAAGTGCTACTGTACCGAAGAGGAAATTGAGGCAGAACGAGAAGAGCAAGTAAAAAATAATGAAACACCAAAATATTCCGGCAAATGCCGTCACTTGACAAAGGAAGAACAGGCGAAGCTGGAAGCAGAAGGCAGACAGCCTAGTATCCGAATTAAGGTCCCGGAAAATGTTGTGTATGAATTCGAGGATATGGTCAAAGGATCTGTTTCTTTCGAATCAGAAACAATTGGTGATTATGTTATTGTTAAAAAGGATGGCACACCTACATATAACTTTGCGGTTGCTATTGATGATCACCTAATGGAAATCTCACACGTCCTTAGGGGAGATGACCATATTACGAATACACCTAAACAGCTGATGGTTTATGATGCCCTTAACTGGGAGAGACCAGTGTTTGGTCATATGACTTTAATTGTCAATGAAAGCAGAAAAAAACTGAGCAAGCGTGACGAATCAATTATTCAATTTATTGAGCAATATGAAGAGCTTGGTTATCTGCCGGAAGCACTTTTCAACTTTATTACCCTGCTAGGTTGGTCTCCAGAAGGTGAGGAAGAGCTCTTTACAAAGGATGAGTTTATTAAAATCTTTGATGCAGCAAGATTATCAAAGTCACCTGCATTGTTTGATCAGAATAAACTAGCATGGATGAACAACCAATATATTAAAAAGGCTGACTTTAATAAAGTTATTGAGTTAGCTTTACCGCATCTTGTTAAAGCTGGTCTTGTAAAGGAAAACCGATCGAGTGAAGAGGATCATTGGGTTCATAACCTAATTGGCTTGTATCAGGAACAAATGAGCTGTGGTGCTGATATTGTCAGTCTATCTACATTATTCTTCAGTGAAGAAATAGAGTATGATGAAGAAGCTAAAGAGGTATTATCCGGTGAACAAGTGAAGGCAGTATTGTCCTCCTTTAAGGAAGAATTGGATGCTTTAAGTGAATGGAATGCAGATAATATTAAAGCTGCCATTAAAAAGGTCCAGAAGGCTACAGGCCAAAAAGGTAAAAATTTATTTATGCCAATACGTGTTGCTGCAACTGGTCAAACACATGGGCCTGATCTGCCAAAAGCAATTGAATTGCTTGGGTCTTCTAAAATTGAAAAAAGATTATTATCGCTAATTGGTTAACATTCTGATAAAAATGTAATATAGTAAAGGAAAAACCAAATAAATATTAAATCGTAGATGAGGAAAAGTAAAAAAAGGATGCTTCTTAGAGAGAACCATCACCGGCTGAAAGTGGTTTAAGCCTCTCCTTTTTTGAAGTGCCCCTCTGAGTCCTTTATTGAACAACGAGAAGTAGTTTTCTAGGTCTTTTGTTTAGTAAATAGAGGCGGTTCCTACCGTTAACAAGGTTTGAGTGGAGATTATTGCCTAGGTAATAATCTAAACAGAGTGGAACCGCGCACAAAGAAGCGTCTCTGTCTTTATGGACAGAGACGCTTTTTTTTATAGGCACAAAAGCAAGGTTGGGGAAATATAGATGGCTTTCATGTGAATAGAGATGGAATTGGGAGGGTTAAAATGTTTAAGCGCATTAAAGAAGACATAACAGTTGTATTTGAACAAGATCCTGCAGCAAGAAGCTCGATTGAAGTAGTCCTGACATACTCTGGATTGCATGCGATTTGGCTTCATCGCATTGCGCATCGTTTATACAAACATAGATGGTTTTTTCTAGCCCGTACGATATCTCAATTCAGCCGATTAGTAACTGGTATAGAAATTCACCCAGGAGCGACAATTGGAAGAAGACTTTTTATAGATCATGGCATGGGAGTTGTTATAGGGGAAACTTGCGAAATAGGAGATAATGTAACGATATTTCAAGGGGTAACCTTAGGGGGAACGGGAAAAGAAAAAGGGAAGAGACACCCAACAGTTAAGGATAATGCGTTAATTGCTACTGGAGCGAAAGTATTAGGTTCTATAATTATCGGCGAAAACGCAAAGATTGGAGCCGGTTCTGTTGTTTTAAAAGATGTTCCGCCAAATTCCACGGTCGTAGGTATTCCTGGAACTGTAGTGGTGCAGGATGGTATTAGAATAAAAAAAGATTTGAACCACTCGGATTTACCTGATCCATTTGCAGAGAGAATGAAGGAACTAGAGGATGAACTGATTATTTTAAAGAGCGAATTGAAAGAGCTGAAAAAGGAAGGGAGATATAGGTAATGCCTATTCAAATTTATAATACATTATCAAGGGAAAAAGAAGATTTTGTGCCTTTAGAAGAGGGTAAGGTAAAAATGTATGTTTGCGGTCCAACCGTATATAACTATATTCATATTGGAAATGCAAGACCAGCAATAGTATTTGACACAGTGAGACGCTATTTAGAATTTAGAGGCTATGATGTTAACTTTGTTTCTAATTTCACTGATGTGGATGATAAATTGATCAGGGCTGCCAATGAGCTTGGTGAAGAGGTACCTGCTATTGCGGACCGGTTTATTGAAGCTTACTTTGAAGATGTTACGGCACTTGGATGCAAAAGAGCGGATACTCATCCCCGTGTAACAGAAAGCATGGACATTATCATTGAATTTATAGCGGCACTTATAGATAAAGGCTATGCTTATGAATCTGAGGGAGATGTTTATTACCATACAAGAAAGTTCAAGGGTTATGGTAAATTATCTCACCAATCAATCGATGAGCTCAGGTCTGGAGCAAGAATAGCTGTGGGAGAGAAAAAGCAGGATTCGCTTGATTTCGCGTTATGGAAGAATGCAAAAGAAGGCGAGATATCTTGGGAAAGTCCATGGGGGCAAGGAAGGCCAGGGTGGCATATAGAGTGCTCTGCAATGGTTAAGAAGTACTTGGGAGACACCATTGATATTCATGCAGGAGGACAGGATTTGGCATTCCCTCATCATGAGAACGAAATAGCTCAGTCCGAGGCGTTATCAGGGAAGACATTTGCAAACTATTGGATGCACAATGGCTATATTAATATTGATAATGAAAAAATGTCTAAATCATTAGGCAACTTTATTACAGTTCACGACATTCTGCAGATTCATGATCCGCAAGTTTTGCGCTTCTTTATGCTGTCTGTTCATTACCGCAACCCAATCAATTACAGTGAAGATGTATTAGAGAATACAAGAGCTGGATTGGAGCGTATCAGAACTTCTTATGATAACTTGCTGCACCGTAAGGGCACAAGCACTGACTTAACCGATACAAATGAAGAATGGCTGAATAAGATTAATGACTTGCATAATCAATTCATTACAAGCATGGATGATGATTTTAACACAGCTAATGGAATTTCTGTTTTATTTGAACTTTCACAGCAAGCTAATTATTACTTGTTGGAAAAAACAACATCGGCTTCTGTCATCAATGCATTTATTAAAGAATTTGAAGAGCTTTTTGGTGTGCTTGGGCTTTCACTTGTGCAGGAAGATTTGCTCGACGAGGAGATAGAAGCACTTATCGAGAAACGAAACCAAGCTCGCAAAGAGCGTAATTTCCAATTGGCCGACCAAATTAGAGACCAATTGAAGGCGATGAACATCATATTAGAAGATACGCCACAGGGCATTCGCTGGAAAAGAGGGTAATGAATGCTCCTTTATGACAAGAATATTGATGAGAAACAATTGAATAGTCTAGCCCTTGCTTATATGGGTGATGCTGTTCTGGAGATATACGTGAGAAGGCATCTTCTCTACAGCGGAAAGGTGAGACCTAACCAGCTTCATAGGGAAGCTACCAAGTATGTTTCGGCAAAGGGGCAGGCAAAGGTCGTCCACGCACTGATAGCAGAGGATTTCTTTACACCTGAGGAATTTGCAGTCATGAAAAGAGGAAGAAACGCAAAATCCGGAAGTATACCGAAAAATACGGATGTTCAAACATATCGGTACAGCACAGGCTTTGAGGCAGTGCTTGGGTATTTATATTTGTCTGAGGATGAGGAGCGGCTTGAAGAGATCATTCAAACCGCCCTATCCATCATTGAAAAGCAGTAGGAGGAAAATAAAGTGGACAATGATTATATTGTTGGAAAAAACGCAGTAATCGAAGCGTTAAAATCAGAGCGGGATGTCAATAAGATTCTTATTGCAGAAGGTTCCCAAAAGGGACAGATGCAGGTTGTCATAGGTTTAGCAAAAAGCGCAAATGTACTCGTACAATTTGTGCCAAAGAAAAAGCTGGATACTCTTGTTGATGCAAACCACCAGGGAGTTGTGGCCCAGGTTGCTGCTTATCAATATGCTGAAATAGATGATTTGTTTGCACTTGCTGAAAAGCGGAATGAAGCGCCATTTTTTATGCTGTTGGATGAGATAGAAGATCCACATAATCTAGGCTCTATAATGCGGACTGCTGATGCTGTAGGGGCGCATGGAATTATCATTCCAAGAAGGAGAGCGGTAGGGCTGACAGCAACTGTTGCTAAAGCATCAACAGGCGCTATTGAGCATATCCCTGTTGTCAGGGTGACAAATATGGCCAGAGCTATAGATGAGCTTAAGGAAAGAGGAGTCTGGATTGCAGGAACTGATGCAAAGGGTAAGGAAGATTACCGCAGGTTTGATGGAACAATGCCCCTTGGTCTTGTAATTGGAAGTGAAGGGAAAGGGATGGGAAGACTCATTCGTGACAAGTGTGATTTTCTTATCCAGCTGCCAATGGCAGGAGCAGTGACATCGTTAAATGCATCTGTAGCTGCGGCACTTTTAATGTACGAGGTTTACCGGAAACGCCATCCAATTGAGGGATAATGATGGATATACTTATCGTTGACGGCTATAACATTATTGGAGCTTGGCCAGAGCTTAACAAGCTGAAGAACAAGGA
>JAPSHL010000309.1 GCA_031179905.1 Bacillus sp. (in: firmicutes)
TGAGGTCGGCGGCGTCGTCGGGCTCCATCTGATCGAGCACGTCGGCGACGCGGTCGTCGTCGAGGGAGGCGAGGATCTCGACCTGGCGGTCCTCGTGCATCTCCTCGAGGATGTCGGCGAGCCGATTCAGACACTGTGCAAAACTCTGACACCTAAGGAAACAAAATGGGTCATGTATTTTTGCATCCAGCAGTTAACAACAACTGAAATTGCTGCAAAAGAACATGTCAGCAAGTCGGCAGTAAAAGCCTGGAAAAAGGGCGCTGTCGAAAAGCTGCGTAAGATTCTTTCAAAGCAATACTAAAAAGGACGGCTAACAGCCATCCCAATTAATTAGATCTTAAATTTATATTCACTTGCCTTTCTCATATGAAGGATAAACGTCTTCAATAAATTTTTGGTCGCCTCTAAATCCTTTATATCAATAACTTCATTTGGAGAATGTGCATATCGGGAAGGAATGGAGAGCACTCCTGTTGGTATTCCTTTTCCCGCAAGGCTTAATTCTCCTGCATCTGTGCCAATCCCAGGAAATACTTCAAGCTGATAAGGAATGTTGTGTTCTTTCGCCAGTGCCTGGAGCTGTTCTCTTACCTTTCTGTTGGAAATCAAGCTGAAGTCCATAATTTTAATACCAGTGCCAGCACCTAAGGTAAGCGTTTTGTCCATCATCTCCTCTGGAGTGTCACTGACTGCGGTCGTATCGAGAGCAATCGCCACATCTGCATCTGTCTGATGGCTGACAACCCTCGCTCCCCTTAAGCCGACTTCCTCCTGCACAGTGAATGCACCGATAATTTCACCTGCAAAATCACTTGCATCAAGCTCCTCTAGCACTTTAATCAGCACAGTACACCCCGCTCTGTCATCAAAAGCTTTGCCGCTAATTCTTTTGTCAGTTAACTGGTCGAAATGGGATTGCCATACTATCGAATCACCAACTTCAATCCCTAATTCATGCGCCTCTGTTTTACTAGTAATCCCTGCATCTATGTATTGCTGTTTATGGGAGCGAACCTTCTGCGCATCATCAAATTTAACCATATGCGCAGATATTGTGCCAATTACACCTGAGCGCATTCCGTTTTTCGTTTTGATTTGGACTCTTTGTGACAAAAGGATTCTGTCATCATGGCCGCCCAATTTCTCAAAACGAATCAAACCATTATCTTCAATTTTCTTAATAATAAAGCCTACTTCATCCATATGTGCTGCAATGACGATTTTAGGTCCTGGCTCGCTGCCCTTTTTAGTGACAATTAAATTGCCAGCGCCGTCCACTTCGATAGTATCCACATGGCTGCGCAGCCTTGCTGCGATAAATGCCGCTACATCGTCTTCAAATCCGCATGGCCCGTGCAGTGCAGTAAGTTCCTTCAATAGTTCTATCACTGGCTCCACCTCCGAAAAGTTTAGCGTTATTTCTACATTCGAAATAAATGTCGCTTCCCTTATCGTAAGCTATTTTTCAGAAAAATCAATATTTAGAAGTTATTAGTACAAAAAAAAGGCTGGTGTCTGGCACCAGCCTTTTAAACATTATATAAATAATCCAACAATTGTTGCTGTTAATATAGAAGATAAAGTTGCCGCAAGCAGCATTTTCAAGCCGTATTTAGCAACAATATCCGCTTTTTCACCATTTATCGCCTGGATGGAACCAGAGATAATTCCGATAGAGGAAAAGTTAGCGAATGATACTAGGAATGTGGAAACAATTCCGACTGTCTTCTCAGACAAATTTGGAATCATGTCCGTGAACTGCAGCATCGCTACAAATTCGTTAGCCGCGAGCTTTGTACCCATGACTGAGCCTGCATCAAGGATTTCCTTACCTGGGATTCCCATAATCCATGCGATTGGCGCAAAGATATAGCCGAGGATTCCTGTAAAGCCGATACCGAAGATTGCTGAAAAGAAAGCATTAATTAATGCAAGTAAACCTACATAAGCAACAAGCATTGCTGCAACAATCAAAGCAACTCGTCCACCATCAAGTGCTCCTGCAGAGATCGCCCCGAAAATGGAATTCGTTGAAGAAACCTCTTTAATGTCAATTTCCTCGTCCTCTTCCTTTTTGATCGGGCAGATCAATGTTGAGATGATAAGGGCTGACAATGCATTAAGCAGCATTGCAATCAATACATACTTCGCTGGAATCATGTTCATATACGAACCCATAATAGAAGCAGATACAGATGCCATTGCAGAAGTAGAAACAACGAACAGCTTGTTGTCATTCATTTTATCCAAATGAGATTTAATCGCTAAAATAGTTTCAGACTGTCCAAAGAAAATAGAGTTGATGCTGTTGAAAGTTACAACCTTAGAAAGACCAGTCAGCTTTGCCAATGCTCCGCCAATATACTTGATAGCCAATGGCAGCACTTTAATATGAGTCAGCACAGACAATAATGTGGATGTAAAGATAATCAACATCAGTACATTAATGAAAAATACACTTACTCCTTCATCAACGAGGCCGCCTGTAACGAAGTTGACTCCTTCATAACCGTAGCTCAATACTTTCGACACACCATTAGAAGTAGCTTCAATAATCTTCAAGCCAAAAGTCGTCTTGAACATCACAACCGTTATTAATAATTGCATAACAATCATAATAAGAATTGCTCTATAGTTAATGGCCTTTTTATCATTTGACAGAAGATACGACAAACCCAATGTCAAAAGCAGCCCAATTATTCCTATTAAAATAGACATTTCCCTTTCCCTCCTGGATATTATTTACAAATGTTGAATTATAATTCGCATATAGTACACAATTTTTTATGATACTGGAAAGGAGAAGGAATGTCACTGCTTTTAGAGAAATAAACAAAAGTTCCACTCTTCTAAAAAGTATAGTAAATTCGCAAGATTTATATAGTTTTGTTATTCAAACAATTGTTTGTCGACGCTTTAAAAGGACAGGTTTTGAATTATAGAATTAAAGCAGTGGAGATGTCAAATTTCAGTATTCTTTATTGCTCTTTTTTCCTGATGATTAGTCATGTAAAACAGATTAATAAGATAGTGATGAAGCAAAGGCTTATGGGATTGTGCATATAGGAAAACGTTATATTACAACACTCTTACGGAGCTGCTTTTCTCTTAGTAGTGACTTAGCGAAACGGGATTAGCCCCAAACCAAGAGGCTTGCCTCTTTGGATTGTACATCTGTTACTGAAATATCATGCCCATTACTATTGTTCTTGGAGAAAATTTTAAAATAAAAATCTAAATAAAATGACGCCAAAAACACCTGAATAAGCCACCAGTATCGTTAAGAAAA
The DNA here is from genome assembly GCA_031179905.1 of Bacillus sp. (in: firmicutes). Lineage (GTDB taxonomy): Bacteria > Bacillota > Bacilli > Bacillales > Cytobacillaceae > Niallia. Next base: position 3,293 of record JAPSHL010000309.1, read on the forward strand.
TAAAGGTATCTGGAGACAAACCATCTTTAAAATATGCAACTATTGATAATATATCTGTGCTAAGGGAAAACAACGTTGCAGAAGTGAGCTCTATTATTCTTAGCGGATTTTTTGAGAATAATTCACTTTATATAATTAAAGATACGTTTTATATCAGGCCCAGTCTGAATGCCCTTATATAACCCAACCAATATACCTGCTAGCAACAGTGGAAAAACCGAATCGAACGGAGATAAAACAACCCAAATATTTAAAAACAAAGGCATAATAATTAGAATGATTTTCATGTATAAACTCCCTTTTAGTTCTATATATGTATCTACCTCAATTTCGACATCGTAGCATTTTTTCCATTTTTCACTACTATTAATTTCTCTTTAACAGCAAAAAACTCCTAACCTAAAGCTATTTATATCAAAATGAAACCTTCAAAGCGCAACTTCATATAGCAAAAAGACGACCCACCAATTTGGTGGATCGTCTTTTTGCTATTCGAGGAACTTCTGCATATCCTCATCTAAATAAACCCAGCCTTTCCAGCC
>JAPSHL010000310.1 GCA_031179905.1 Bacillus sp. (in: firmicutes)
TGTTGTTTGGCTTGCCGGTCAGGAAAATTTGCTTGAAAATCTGACGAAGTATGAAAAGGCTGCCCAGCAGTACATAAAGAAAGTCAACAGCTTTGGAGTATGCGCATTTGACGGCATGAAGCTACCGGCATCTGTGCAAATGGAAATTATGAAGTTCAATCAATACATTATGTCAGATAATGAATTTGTTGTATCAAGCTTTCACGACAAGGATAATCTCCATCCTGCCATTCGGAAGGAAATGAACTATGAGACTGCTATTTCTACCTTGAAAATAGCACAATCGCATTATGCGAGAATAATAGAAGAAATGCCTGATGCGGTTTTTATCACGTCTGGAGGCAATATTGCTTATACGAATAAATCTGCTTTGAAATTAATGAAAGCAAGTGCTGAGCAGCTTCACCATAAAGTGGTTTGGGATATCATTGAACCCGCTTATCATGAAGCGATTAAAATGAAAGCAACAAATGTTCTCAAAAAGGATCGTTTCGCTACTTGTGAAGTCCAATTGATTGCAATGACAGGAAAAAAAGTCGATGTAGAAGTACTGTCATTTCCGTTTGTATTTGAGGATAAACAAACAATTATCCATATTGCCAGAAACATTAAGGAACGAAAAGAAAACCATGAACTGATGATCAGGAATGAGAAGCTGGAGATTGCGGGTCAGCTTGCTGCAAGCATTGCCCATGAAATCAGAAATCCACTTACTGCTATAAAAGGGTTTATGAAACTCGTTGAACAAGGTTCCTTAAATATTAAAGATGTCTATCCAATCCTTGATGCAGAGATTAACCGGATTGAAACTATTTCTAGTGAATTATTATTGCTAGGAAAGCCGGTGTCTACTGAAATTAAAGTGATGGATTTGTCTAAGCTTTTATATGATATATGTACATTTATGCAATCACAGGCAAATATGGAGAATGTGATGCTTCATTTCGAAATATTGGATAAGCCGTTACTTTGCAAGTGTAATGGCGATCAGGTGAAGCAAGTGTTCATGAATATTATAAAAAATGCAATTGAAGCAGTGTCTAACGGCGGTCATATTATGGTGCATGCTAATGAAGAGGATGAGCATGCTGTGTTTGAAATAATTGACAATGGAGTTGGAATTCCTAAAGACATTCAAAACAGGCTAGGCGAACCATTCTATACAACGAAGGAAAAGGGGACAGGTCTTGGTTTAATGGTTTGCTATAATATTATAGAGCAGCATAACGGGCATATCCGGTTTAATTCAGTGGAAAGGGAAGGAACGGTATTTACTATCAGCATACCTTTATATTCAAAAGAAGGATAAACAAACTTTTTTAAGCTTTTGCGATTTTCTGTATAATTATATGCTCACTGTCAATCCTTATGAAAAAGGAGGGGACAGCTTTGCTTTTCTTGGAATTAATAGCAGGAATCCTTATAGTGCTTGCATTCATCCACTTTTTCTGGACAAAAAAACAGGAAAATTACAAAGGAAGTCTAATATTACAGCATCTTCAAACAAGTCAGGAATTGAAAAAAACATTGGCAATGGGTTTGTATCTCCGCTTTCTTCCAGCTGACAAGCAGCCTGCAAGCAGGCCTTTATGGCTAAAAGATGAAGTCAGCTTAGAAACATTTGCTGTAAACTTGCTGGAGAGAACTAAAGGAGGCACAGCTTGGGTACTGAATGATGCTGATGGAATAGGCGTCAACTTGGAGCACCAAACGAAAGAAGGATTGTACTTAGGGAAAATTAGTGGTAATCAGCATGAAATTGGATATGATCAAATTGCTCTAATACATTCAAACATAATAAAAAAACGTGCATCCGGCGGATATGTGATTACGGCAGGAACCTTTGCCCCAAATGCAATCACTTACGCTAAAGGGCTGAATATAGAATTGATTGACGGCATGGCATTAGCGGATTTATGGCTTGCGAGCATAAAAAAAGCTGAAAAAGAAATGAATGGTATTATGCCGCAGCTGACATAATTGTTAAAAAGGAAAATCCCCTGCTTCCAGGGAATTTTCCTTTTTTATTGCTGGAATCGGCGATTCATACGGATAGTAAAAACGACAGAAATTACTGCAATAATTAATAATATTATTTCCACAAACAACAGGCTTGTTATTAACCCTGCTTGGTATAATCCAGGCAGGAAGTTAGCGGCAGCATGAAAGAGTATGGCATACATTAAATATTTCCATTGCTTTTCCCTTACTGCAATTAAGACGAGGATAGACAAGGCAATATGTAGAGAGATTGCAAATAGTCTTTCCATTCCGCCTGCTGTAAACAGCCAGAGATTTGAGTTTGCCAGCTGCTCTTTTATGAGATGGAGCTGTTCCTGCGGGAGGGCGGCACCAAGTGTTTGTTCAAGACTTCCTGTTTTGATGAGAAAATAAATTACTAAGGTGTTGACAGCCGAGAAAGCTCCTATCAATATTGATTCAGTACCTCCATGCCCCAGCCCATAGGAAAGTCCATCTTTATATGCCCGATTGTTTTTCAACATCACCCTGAATGCAAAGTATCTCCCTATCTCCTCGAAAACACCAGCAGCAAAAGCCCCATACACAGCGAACAAATAGGGGTTCCCGGTCCATTTCAATGCGGTTCCTGTCGGAGCAAGAACAGCAATATGCAGAAGTTTTTCTAATATTTGTGAAAACAAAATAAAGATAAGAACTCCAGCCCCGAAGGCCTTCCATGAGAATTTCTTTTTTACAAGGAGTATAATCACAATAACGATTGGAATAATGACAGTCAGCAAAATCTGCAGCAGGATTCCTGTTAGGACAGTATTCATAATATAACCTCTCCTTTCATTCTGTTATATATAATCTATAACAGAATGAAAAGGCTGTCAATTACGAATAAGTATTCCTTAAAAGAAGGGATGGAACGGTTCTAATAAATCAATATATAATAAAATCATTAAATATAATGCTAATTCAGGGGGAAACACAATGAATGTTCATGGATTTACGATAGATGATGAGACGAGGTGCAAGCATTATTACAGTGCAATTGATGTTATAGCCATTAAATTCTATTGCTGTAATACATACTATCCTTGCTATAAATGCCACGAAGAGGCGGTAGATCATAAAATTGAGGTTTGGCCAAAACATAAATTTGCTGAAAAGGCTATTTTTTGCGGTGTGTGCAAGGCTGAGCATTCTATATCCGCTTATAAGGAAATGGACTCTTGTACCGCTTGTGGTGCAAAGTATAATGAAAGATGTTCTTTGCATCACCACCTGTACTTTGCAGCTGAATAGATAACCTAAGCTATCAATTCAGCAACTTGGCGATTGACCTAAATAAAAACCGCACCAAAAGAAAGAGGGGCTCCACTAAATCAACTGCCAAATCTGCTGTTTCAAACCGGTCTTTTTTTTCCTTTTTCTTTTTTAGTTTCATTTCTTTAACCTGCCTTTTTTGATTAATTATATTTGTTTTTTATTATTTGTAACTTATTTATACAAGTAATACGCTGGATATATCAAAAAGTTTCAAAAAATAAGAAAAGAACAATCAGCTGACTGTTCTTTTCTAGTCTTTATCTTAAAGCGCCGAACGGAAGGACAGCATGCACTCCTTTAACTCCATTGACAACTTGAGTAATTCGAAGATCAACAGCTGCACTTGATAAGGCAGCGGCCTCTGTCCTGCTGATTTGATATGTATTTTGCATAAAAGTAATCATTTCATTTAGAGCGTCACTTGCAGCTATATTTAAATCTTCATGAAATCCAAATGTTATCCAGCCTGATGGAGTTTTTGCCATGGGTGCTTGCAGCTTCATATCATTTCTTGTAATAAGAGTAATATCAACT
>JAPSHL010000311.1 GCA_031179905.1 Bacillus sp. (in: firmicutes)
TGAGTACCCTGGCAAAAAGATACCAAGCATCGCAATTGCATAAAAAATCCCCATAAAAATAGCGGCAATTGCTCCTCTTGTTTTTAAGAATTGCTTGAACTTCATGTATTACATCCCCTTAATAAAATTAAACTACTCAAATTAAAGTACTCTTAACAAAGTATTTCATTATTTTATGGCAAGATTAACATCCTGTCAACTAAGAAATTCCCAGATTGACGCAGAACTGGCTTGAAGCATAAAAAAGAGGCTATTAGTGTTAGCCTCTTTAACTGCTATATTCTCGTTTTGTTATATCCTTTGCCATAATCAAATAGTCAATTCTCAAAAAGGGCATGCCACACAGCTTCATTTTATGAATTGCTGTAAGTTCACCAGTGCTTGCCTCTTCTATAATAAAGTTTTCAGACAGCGGAAGTCTAAACAATAATGTTCCAATTGCCAAGTATATTCCTTGATCACCTTCCCCTGTACTTGAAAGCACAAGTGTGTCATTTCTGTTATCAAGCTTTAATATCCCAATCATTGTTGAAAACGGAAGTGGAAGTGCTATATTCATATATGTCCTACTTTTTGTTTCATGACTAGAGTAGATTGCAGTAAACACGGTATTGCCATTGACTCTCCGCACCCATGCACGAGGTCTTTTTCTGCCATCCAATGACTCATTAACACTAACAATTGTCCCTTCCATTTCCACTATCTTTTTCGAAGTTGGAAGATTTAACTGCTGGATTAATCTACTGATAGGTTTATAGATTATAAGTACCGGCTTGAACCAACCAGCCCAATGAACTGCCGCAAACAATTGATATTTGTCTGTATGCTCATAGAAATCAACTATCATCGGTTGAATTCCCTTTATGTCCACAAACTCACTTAAATCATCAACGAGTCCAGACATGTATGTATTTCCAGCGGTTAACTTTCCCCTAATTCTGCTGACTGGAAAATTCCAAACAGGCTGTTTAGATTTCGGCATATCGATTGCCCAGCCAAGTATTCCTAGCAGTCCAAACAACAAGCAGTTCACTAAACCATGGAAAACGAGCATAAAGTCCAATGTTACATACCACATTCCAAAAGCTCTTCCAACAGAATAAACAAGGGAAAAGAGAATAGTAATACCAAGGGCGCTATAAGAAATACGAATAAGCATCCCCTGCAAAAGGGTAGGGAATTTTGTTTTAATTGCTAGATAGATTAATCCGTAAATGCCGAAAATATAGAAAAGGACTGAAATGAATTCGAGCAGCGGCCAAAAGGTAATACCGACTGCAACTAGCAGCGGTGCAACTAAAATAACAGGCACGATTTTATTATATAGTTTTGATTGATGAATACGGCCGAACAAACCAATCGATATCGGCAACAAAAATGCAGAATAATGAAAGTGAATCGCTGTCAGCCAATTAAGCTTGTGACTAAACCCAGTGTTTAACCCATTTATATGAATAAAAAACCAGATTCCCCCCATAAACAGGTACATCATTCCTATATCAATGGAAATCTCCGCCCAATTTATAAAACCACGTTTAAAAAAACGACAAAGACCGTAAAATGCTACACTAAGCGTAAAAAGTAAGTAAATTATAGCTAATATCATTTGTCCCGTATGTATAGTGATAACATGCAATAAAAATACAGAGATTAGCCCGAACCAAATTAACAATGACTGCTTCTTGTCTAGTTCCATTACCAACCGCAGTGCCATTGGAACAAAAATCAGCTGGGCTCCGGTCAACAACAATAAATGTGGCCCATCAGTCAAAAAACAGCTTGCCAAAAATAAAATTATTCCACCAAATATTAAGGTGTTAGAGCTGTTCAGACATGAACCTGCCTTCATAGGCCATCACCCCTCCTAAAATCGGATTCCGGATATCTACTTGAATCGTATAAAGATTATTTATGTCATCATATCCCTCTATAACTGCTACTCTTCCTTCCAAAAGATTAGGGATAGGAATTTCCCATTTACCAAACAGAAGGCGCTGTGCTCCTGATTGAATCTGCAAATTGCCCTCAGGTGTGACAGAAAAGTTTAAATCTGAGTAAAACAAATTCGGTTCTCCTAAGTAATCTTTAACAAGCATGCGTTTTGCATCAATAGTCATATACGCATTAAATTGCCTAGTAACATGTTGAAAATAAAAAGTCCGTTCCCAATAGATTTCTTGTTCCCCATTTGGAAGCTGTTTTGCTGTGTTTCTAATCGTAAAAGGGATATTAATACCCTCTTCAGGAAAAAGAAACTTCCAGTACACCGCCAATTTTAACATAGGTTTGAGCAAGCCTTTCCCATTGTTGATGGACAGCATTGTTCCCTTGCCATGAAACGGCTTATTTAATGCAATGGAATAACGCTCTTGCAATTTTGGATGCAGTCTTTTGAAATCTTCTCCTAATATTTCTTTATAGATCATTCATTAACCCTTCCTTCTAGTACGTACACAGTTAGCAGCAGTCGGCAGATCTTTTCCAAGTAAAAAGCCAACAAATGACAAAAGCCACAGACTTAGATTAAATGTTAGCGGGTTAAAGGGATGTGTAGCAACCGTCGGCTCTGCAATAACTGCTGACAATGTTAAAACAGGGAAAATAAGTATTTGAAGTGCGTGCAGTTGTCTTTTATTACGGTAAAATAGCCAAGCTGTTCCAAACATTATTTCAGCTGCACCAATTAACATCAATAACATTCTAGCTTTTTCTCCTTCCATTGAAGTTAAGTCGGAAAGCATTGTTAGCTCAACAGGATGCATCATTAATATCTTGGGCACTAAACCTTGATAAACCCAAACTAGGAAGAATAGAGCTGTAATAAGCGCACTGCAGCAAAAACGCAAATATTGTATTCTTGGTAATTCGCCCTTTTCCAGCCACCTTTTCAAAACATCAAAACTAAGGGCAGTCCCCCAGCCAATAAGCGGTCGAAAGAAGAAATCAACTATCTTTCCAAATAACCCTTTGTTTCGTATTTCATAATCATATTGGGTCAGAAATATTGTCCCTTCTTCTGCAGGTACGTATTGCCAGTATCCCTTTCCTTCCTTTATTGGAGAGATTTTTTGGTCTGTACCAAAATGGAGGGAGGATGTTCTAGTTCCGTCCTTATTATTATGAGCTCCACTGCTTTTTCCCCAGCCTGCCACTTTTAAACTAAAACCGATTTTTCTTTCATATAGGAAAGACTGCGGTTCATCTTCTGTATTTTTTGGCAAATAAGAAATCGAAGAAAACCTGAGATCCCATTGCTATGCAGTTCCGGTTTTTGTGTTTTCTTCCATATCTTTTCAATGTCGGCTTTAATTGGTATCTCGACATAAATTGGTTTATTTTTCATTACGCAACCTCGAATTTCATGTGATTTATTTCACAAGCAATCATAAAACAAAGCTCCTTTTAATATAATGTCATTATATCACCTTTCTGCAATACATAAAGAACTTCTTGAAATTTTTTCCTCTTCCATCAGAAAACAGCTGCCTATTAGACAGCTTGTTATCATAAATAGGAGTGCTTTCTTTTCATATCTGTTACTAAATGAGGATTATCCAGTTTCATTTTACCAACAAGTTCTGCTGCTTTCGTAGAATCCTCTTTCAACACCTCTAATTCTTTTTCTGTTATCCCTACTAATTGCATAAAGTCTACCTTGCCATGAACAGTGTCAACCCCGGCTGCTTCTGTATCTCTTACTACTAATAATGCTGTGATATTGGATTCGACCCCAATATGAAGAGAAGTTTCCATTTCCAGCAATAAATTGGAGCGGTTCAAAAAACCGATTTTGTGTGTATGTATAGCGGGC
>JAPSHL010000083.1 GCA_031179905.1 Bacillus sp. (in: firmicutes)
GAGATATTATTACCAAATGGGCATTATATTAGGGTAGAATATACTAGCAGCATTCAAATTCCTACTGTAGATGCTATCCTTGTTGATCCAGACTCAATTACCCTTCCTGTTGTTGTAAGGACAAGGAGAAACGGGGATAAGATACAAGTTAGAGGAATGGATGGGATGAAGAAAGTGAAGAAACTATTCATCGATGCAAAGATTCCTCTGCATGAGAGAGACCGTTGGCCAATCATCCTTGATGGGAATGATAACATTTTATGGGTTCCCGGGCTAAAAAAATCTGTTTATTCTCTAAAGCAGGCGAATAGTGGTTATAATCTATTAATAACATATAAAAAGCAATGATTCTTCTAGGGGGCACACAAGCAATGAAACAAGATATCGAAAAAATATTGATTTCTGAGGATGAACTACAAGGTAAGATTAAAGACCTTGGTTTCCAACTAACAGAGGATTATAAGGATAAATTTCCTTTGGCTGTAGGAGTGCTAAAAGGAGCGATGCCATTTATGGCTGACCTTTTGAAACGCATGGATACATACCTAGAAATGGACTTTATGGATGTATCAAGCTACGGAAACTCGACTGTTTCTTCCGGCGAAGTAAAAATCCTTAAGGATTTGGATACTTCTGTAGAAGGAAGAGATATCCTTATTATCGAAGACATAATTGACAGCGGCTTAACATTGAGCTACCTTGTTGAGCTATTCCGTTACCGTAAAGCAAAATCAATCAAGATTGTGACACTGCTTGATAAGCCTTCTGGAAGGAAAGTAGATTTACAAGCTGATTACATTGGATTTATCGTTCCAGATGAATTTGTTGTAGGTTATGGACTTGATTATGCAGAAAGATACCGTAATTTGCCTTACATTGGTGTTTTAAAACCAGAAGTTTATACTAACACTAACGAGTAATTGGAGTGACAGGGAAGTTTAGTGTTCAAGAGGGTAATTTCTTGAATTTACACAATTTTCTATGTTACTATACAATATAGTTTGTTTACCGTGGGAGGAGGTAAGGGATGAACCGTATTTTCCGTAATACCATCTTTTATTTATTGATATTTTTAGTAATTATTGGTGTGGTAAGTTTCTTCAATGGAAATAATGAGCCAACCAAGCAATTATCGTATACCGATCTGATTCAACATCTTGAAGAAGGTGATGTCAGTTCCATTACACAGCAGCCTGAACGAGGCGTACTAGAATTAAGAGGACAGTTAGATTCTTACAGTGATGACGAATACTTCGTTTCTTACGTAACGAATAATGAAACTGTTCAAAACCGCATTGATAAAGCGGCTGCAGAGGGATCGAAAATTGAAGTCCTTCCTGCTCAAGAAACTAGCAGCTGGGTAACATTCTTTACTTCTATTATTCCTTTTGTCATTATATTCATCTTGTTCTTCTTCTTGCTCAACCAAGCGCAAGGCGGCGGCAGTCGAGTAATGAACTTTGGAAAGAGTAAAGCGAAGCTTTACAATGAAGAGAAGAAGAAAGTCCGTTTTAAAGATGTAGCAGGAGCGGATGAAGAGAAGCAAGAGTTAGTAGAAGTTGTAGAATTCCTGAAAGACCCAAGAAAATTTGCTGAGCTAGGCGCAAGAATTCCGAAGGGTGTCCTTCTTAACGGACCTCCAGGAACAGGTAAAACACTATTGGCAAGAGCTGTCGCAGGTGAAGCAGGCGTTCCATTCTTCTCCATCAGCGGATCTGACTTCGTGGAAATGTTTGTTGGGGTCGGTGCATCCCGTGTACGTGACCTATTTGAAACAGCAAAAAAGAATGCGCCATGTATTATCTTTATAGATGAAATTGACGCAGTAGGACGTCAGCGTGGAGCAGGACTCGGCGGAGGACATGATGAGCGTGAACAGACTCTGAACCAATTATTGGTTGAAATGGATGGATTTGGTGCAAACGAAGGGATAATCATTATTGCTGCGACTAACCGACCGGACATTCTTGACCCTGCGTTATTGCGTCCAGGACGATTTGACCGTCAAATTACTGTTGACAGACCTGATGTTACTGGCCGTGAAGCAGTATTGCGTGTTCATGCCCGCAACAAACCATTAGATCCATCAGTAGATTTAAAGGCCATTGCAATGCGTACACCTGGTTTCTCAGGCGCAGATTTAGAAAATCTGCTTAACGAAGCAGCACTTGTCGCTGCAAGATCAGATAAGAAAAAGATTGATATGGAAGACATGGATGAGGCAACAGACCGTGTTATTGCTGGTCCTTCCAAGAAAAGCCGTGTCATCTCTAAAAAAGAAAGAAATATTGTTGCATACCACGAAGCTGGTCATACAATCATAGGTGTTGTCCTTGATGAGGCTGATATGGTGCATAAAGTTACCATCGTACCAAGAGGGCAAGCTGGAGGCTATGCAGTAATGCTTCCAAAAGAAGACCGCTTCTTAATGACGAAAAAAGAGTTGTTAGACAAAATTACTGGTTTGCTCGGCGGCCGTGTTGCAGAAGATATTGTCTTCGGTGAAGTCAGCACTGGTGCACATAATGACTTCCAAAGGGCAACAAACATTGCCCGCAAAATGGTTACTGAATATGGTATGAGTGATAAGCTTGGACCGCTTCAGTTTGGTCAAGCACAAGGAGGCCAAGTCTTCCTGGGCAGAGATTTGAATAATGAACAAAACTATTCAGACGCGATTGCATATGATATTGACAAGGAAATCCAACGCATCATTAAAGAGAGCTATGAAAGAGCGAAAACAATCTTAACTGAAAACAGGGAGAAACTGAACTTGATTGCCGAAACTTTGTTGGAAATCGAAACATTGGATGCAGAGCAAATCAACAGCCTTTATAAGGATGGAGTTCTTCCAGACCGTTCTAAAAAAGCTGACTCTTTCACTAGTGATGATGTGAAAGTCAACATCAATATGAAAAAAGAAGATGAAGAGCCTAAAGAGGATTAAATAAAATAGGCTATAGCTGTTCGATGAGGGAATGCACATAGGTGCATTCCCTTTTTTATACATAAAGTTCATTGGATTTCACTTACATATGCTCGTATGTTATGATATTTTAGTGCTGATAATCCATACATCTATTAAGGGCAGCAGCCGCTTATATAGGTGTGTTTGAAGAATACTAAAAAAGTGGTGACTACTTTGATTTTTGTTTTTGATATTGGGAATACGAATATAGTGCTTGGTGTATACGACGGCGATAAGCTGACACAACATTGGAGAATAGAGACGAACCGCTATAAAACAGAAGATGAATATGGCATGATAATCAAGTCCTTGTTTGACCATGTGGGCTTGAAGTTCGCGGATATTGATGGGATTGTCATTTCCTCTGTAGTTCCGCCTATTATGTTCTCGTTAGAAAGAATGTGTCATAAATACTTTAATATTAAACCATTAGTAGTGGGTCCTGGAACGAAGACGGGACTGAACATCAAATATGACAATCCAAAAGAGGTTGGTGCAGACAGAATCGTCAATGCTGTTGCAGCAATACAGGAATACGGGAGTCCGTTAATAATAGTTGACTTTGGTACAGCAACAACGTTCTGCTATGTTAATGAGCATAAGCAGTATATGGGCGGCGCAATTGCGCCTGGTATTAATATTGCGACAGAAGCACTGTATTCTAAAGCTGCTAAACTGCCGAGAATAGAGATTGCACGCCCGGATGGAGTTGTAGGCAAAAATACAGTTTCTGCTATGCAGTCCGGAATATTATATGGATATGTCGGACAAGTTGAGGGTATTGTAAAGAGAATGAAAGAACAGAGCTCAGAGAACCCTAAAGTAATTGCTACAGGCGGGTTGGCTAACCTTATCAGCCAAGAATCGAACGCAATTGACGTAGTAGATCCATTTTTAACATTAAAAGGGCTGCAGCTGATATATAAGAAAAATAAAGACAGTAAATAAATTGTTTTCTAAGAACGAAGATTATTGGAAAAGAGGTATTTTATGAGTGACTATTTAGTAAAGGCACTGGCTTATAATGACCAAGTGCGCGCATATGCTGTAAGAAGTACAGAGACAGTTGCTGAGGCTCAGCGTAGACATTATACTTGGCCGACTGCATCTGCTGCACTAGGAAGAACTTTATCTGCTACAGTAATGATGGGTGCTATGCTTAAAGGCGATCAAAAGTTAACTGTGAAAGTGGATGGAGATGGACCTATAGGGCTAATCCTTGTTGATGGAAATGCGAAAGGTGAAGTAAGAGGTTATGTAACGAATCCACAAACTCATTTTGATTTGAATGAAAAGGGAAAGCTTGATGTAAGAAGAGCAGTAGGTACAGAGGGAACAGTGTCTGTTGTTAAAGATATTGGAATGCGTGACTATTTCACAGGGCAAGTGCCGATTGTGTCGGGAGAGCTTGGAGAAGACTTCACTTATTATCTGGTGACGTCAGAGCAAGTCCCTTCGTCTGTCGGTGTTGGAGTACTTGTTAACCCCGATAATTCTATTTTGGCTGCCGGAGGATTCATTATTCAGCTTATGCCAGGTACAGATGATGAAACCATCACAAAAATTGAGAAGCGATTACAAGAAATACCGCCAATTTCTAAATTAATTGAAAAAGGGCTAACTCCTGAAGAAATTCTAGAAGAAATCTTCGGAAAAGATAATATGAAGATTATTGAAACAATGCCTGTTTCTTTTACTTGTACATGTTCTAAAGATCGTTTTACAAATGCAATTATCAGTTTAGGCAAGGAAGAGATAGAGGATATAATAGCAACAGATGAAAAGGCTGAAGCACATTGCCATTTCTGTAATGAAAAATACCTTTTTTCAAAAGCTGAATTAGAAAAACTTCTTGAAGAAGCGCAATAAGAGTTAAGTCTGGTGTATGATTGCATCAGACTTATTTTGTTGTCCAACGATTGGATTTTTAAGTAAATAATATGTTTGGATTTTTGCGAAAATAAGAACAAATCAATTGACAAAATAGGCTTTCATTGTTAAATTAGTAATTAATACAATACCAATTAAGATACTCGGATTAAAAAAGGGAGAGATTAAAGAATGACTCGTATAGCTAATTCAGTTGTAGATTTAATAGGTCAAACTCCAATTGTAAAATTAAACCGTTTAACAGATGAATCAAGTGCAGATGTATATCTTAAACTAGAATATATGAATCCTGGGAGCAGTGTTAAAGATCGTATTGCCCTAGCGATGATAGAAGCCGCTGAGCAGAGTGGTGATTTGAAGCCTGGCAGCACTCTAATTGAGCCTACTAGTGGAAACACAGGAATTGGCTTAGCGATGGTTGCAGCCGCTAAAGGGTATAAGGCAATTCTGGTAATGCCTGAAACAATGAGCTTAGAACGCCGTAACTTGTTAAGAGCATACGGTGCAGAGCTTGTATTGACACCAGGACCTGAAGGTATGGGCGGTGCAATCCGTAAAGCTGAAGAATTGGCTAAGGAAAATGGATATTTCCTTCCGCAGCAATTCAAAAATGTTTCAAATCCGGAAGTTCACAGAAACACTACTGGACCAGAAATTGTGGCAGCTTTTGGTGATGAAGGACTAGATGCTTTTATTGCAGGAATAGGAACTGGCGGAACAATTACAGGAGCCGGTGAAGTATTAAAAGAAAAATATAAAGATATCAAAATTTATGCAATAGAACCAACGGATTCTCCAGTTTTGTCTGGAGGAAAACCAGGTCCTCATAAAATTCAAGGACTTGCTGCAGGTTTCATTCCAGAAATCCTGAACACAGAAGTTTATGATGAAATCATTCAAGTAACAACAGAGCAAGCGTTCGAACATGCTAGAAAAGCAGGTAAAGAGGAAGGTATTCTTGGAGGAATCTCTTCTGGTGCTGCTATCTATGCAGCGTTAAAAGTTGCTAAGGAACTAGGGAAAGGCAAAAAAGTCTTAGCGGTTATTCCAAGTAATGGAGAGCGCTATTTGAGCACTGCATTATACCAATTTGATGAATAACAATTATTGAAAAATCAAGACAGCTTATGAGCTGTCTTTTTTTGTTGTCATATTAGTAAACCAGACCTTCAAAAACACGATAAATTTTTTTGTTTTTCGTCTACTTCATCATGTATGATGATAAAAGAGAAATAGAAGGAGCGAGAGTGGATTGAGAAAATATAAGGTTTTCAGCAAGAGTATAAGCATTTCATATGATCAGTTTTATGAGCAGTTCATTCAAATGGCCCAAGAATCGCAATATTATACGATATTGGAAAGTGGCAGGGGCGGAAGATACAGTATTGCTGCAATGAACCCTATTGTCACTATGGTTGGAAAAGACAATTCACTAGAAGTGGTGGATATAGAGGGTGCAATCATACATAAAGGTAATCCTCTTCATTTAGTTAAGGAGAAAATGAAGGAGTATGAAGTGGAAACTAACCATGAATCTCCTGAGTTTCAGGGAGGCGCTATTGGTTTCATAAGCTATGATTATATTCGCTATATTGAAGAAATCCCAAATATCGCGGCTGATGATTTGAAGACGCCAGATGTATTTTTTATGCTTTTTGATAATTGGTATGTTTATGACTTGGAAGAAAATAAGTTGTGGCTGTCAGGCTTATACACAGCAAATACTCTTTCTGACGTAAAAGATAAAATAGATACAGCTGTGCAAAAAATACAGGGACAGGGGAAAGCAGAATTACAAATAGTGACTCCTGAAAAAACAATAGGGCAAGAGGTTTCCATACAGGATAATGATTTCCAAAGGTCAGTCAGGAAAATACAAGAGTTTATTTCCCAAGGAGACGTTTTTCAAGTTAACTTATCTGTTCGTCAAATGAAACCTCTAAACGTTTCAGCATTGGATGTTTATAATCAGCTGCGCATCCTTAATCCATCACCTTATATGGGATATTTTCATACTCCTGAGTTTCAGATTGTTTCCGGTTCACCTGAGCTGTTAGTGAAGAAAAAAGGCGATGAGGTTAGTACACGCCCGATAGCAGGCACAAGATCGAGGGGCAAAGATAACGATGAAGACCAAAGACTTGCTGATGAACTCATTAATAGTGAAAAGGAACGGGCGGAGCATGTGATGCTCGTCGATCTAGAACGGAATGATTTAGGAAGGGTTTGTGAGTACGGTTCAGTTGAGGTTAATGAATTCATGGCAATAGAAAAGTATTCGCATGTGATGCATATTGTATCGAATGTTCGTGGGAAATTGGCTGCTAAATACGATGAATATGATTTAATTGACAGTATGTTTCCTGGAGGGACGATTACAGGGGCACCAAAAATACGAACAATGGAAATTATTGAAGAACTTGAGCCTGTAAGGAGAGGACCTTACACAGGGTCATTGGGCTGGATTGGGTTTAATAAGGACATTGAATTGAATATCATGATAAGAACGATGCTTGTAAAAGATAAGAAATCTTATGTCCAAGCAGGGGCTGGGATTGTTATAGATTCTGTCCCGAGCAATGAATATAAAGAATCAATGAAAAAAGCCAGGGCTTTATGGAATGCTAAAGAGCTGGCAGAAGAGAAATAGGTGAAGAAATGATATATATGATTGATAATTATGATTCATTTACGTATAATCTTGTGCAATATTTAGGTTCATTAGGTAGTGAACTTACTGTTCGCCGCAATGATAAAACTTCCATAGAAGAAATAAGAAGTGAAAATCCGGAATACTTAATGATTTCCCCAGGACCTTGTACGCCCAATGAGGCGGGGATAAGTTTAGAGGCAATAAGTGCTTTTGCTGATGAGCTTCCCATCTTCGGTGTTTGTTTAGGACATCAAGCAATTGCCCAGGCGTTTGGCGGGACGGTGGTCCAAGCTGAAAATCTAATGCATGGAAAGACCTCTCTTATTCATCATGATAATAAGAGTATTTTTGAGGGGCTCCCAAACCCGTTTCCGGCAACAAGATATCATTCACTTCTTGTAGAGAAGTCTTCTTTGCCGGATTGTCTAGAGGTTTCTGCATGGACGGAGGAGGGAGAAATAATGGCACTGCGCCACAAGGACCTGCAAATAGAGTCTGTCCAATTTCATCCTGAATCTATCATGACAACAGCAGGCATGGATATACTGGCCAATTTTGTTGAGTTATACAAAAAAGGGGATGTATCCTGACGGTGTATATTTATATGAACGGAGAAATCATTCCCCAGGAAAAGGCGCTCGTTTCTGTTTTTGACCATGGGTTTATGTATGGAGCTGGGGTGTTTGAAACATTTCGAACATACAGCAGGCATCCTTTTTTATTGGATAGCCATTTAGAACGGCTTAACAGGGGGTTAATCCAGCTGAATATAAACCGTTGCTTTTACAGAGAAGAAACAAATGATATTATTCAGCGCTTATTAATTGAAAACAAGCTGGAAAATGCCTACATTCGATTTAATGTATCAGCAGGGATCGGCAATATAGGACTACAAACATCATCCTATACGGAACCAAACATTATAATGTACATGAAACCACTGCAAACTAGTGAATCGCTTGGAGAGAAAAAAGCTAAATGGTTGAGGATACGACGGAATACTCCTGAAGGCGATGAAAGACTGAAGTCCCATCATTATCTAAATAATCTTTTAGCGAAAAGGGAAATTGGCGATGACGTTCAGATGGAGGGACTTTTCCTAACCAAAGAGGGTTATGTAGCTGAAGGGATAACTTCAAATCTTTTTTGGATAAAGAATGGAATTTTATATATGCCAAGCCTTGAAACAGGAATACTTAACGGAATTACTAGACGTTTTATCCTTGCGTTAGCAGCCCAGTCAGGGTTAGAGGTGCAAGAAGGACTTTATAAGCCTGAAGATTTATTGGAGGCAGAAGAAGTATTTGCCACAAACTCAATTCAGGAAATTATTGCTATTAAGAGCGTTGGGTCAGAAACGTATAAAGGAGTCCATGGCCCAATTGTACAGATGCTTCATAAAAAGTATAAAGATAAATGCTCATATTTATGGTCAATTGATGAGTTAGGGGGACATATATAATATGCAGGAAATTAAATGTGGAAAGCACTCACTGCCATTCCAAGAAAGAACAATCATAATGGGCATACTGAATGTTAACCCTGATTCTTTCTCAGATGGAGGTAAGTATAACGAGCAAGATAAGGCACTAAAGCATGCATTGGAAATGGTGGAAAACGGTGCAGATATTTTAGATATTGGCGGAGAGTCAACTAGACCAGGTTATACAGAGATTTCTGCAGAAGAGGAGATAGAGAGGATTGCTCCTATCGTTGAGCTGATTTCAAATGAAATAGATGTACCTATTTCTATTGACACGTACAAGGCAAAGGTTGCAAGAGCCGCCCTGGTATCAGGAGCTCATATTATCAATGACATTTGGGGAGCGAAACGAGAACCGGAAATTGCTGCTGTTGCTGCAGAATATGATGCGCCAATTGTGCTTATGCATAATCGCCATAATCAGGACTATCAATCATTTGTAAACGATGTTCTTGTTGACTTGGAAGAGAGTATTGCTATCTCGGTAAAAGCAGGTGTAAAAAAAGACAAGATAATCCTTGATCCAGGTATAGGTTTTGCAAAAGACTTAAAGTATAACTTGGAAATGATGCGTAACTTGGACAAAATCGTAGCACTAGGCTATCCTGTACTGCTAGGCACATCAAAAAAATCTATGATTGGAAAAGTCCTAGACTTGCCAGTATCAGAAAGACTAGAAGGTACTGGAGCAACTGTATGTTTTGGAATACAAAAAGGCTGCCAAATTATTCGGGTGCATGACGTCAAGGAGATGTCCAGAATGGCTCGCATGATGGATGCGTTAATGGGAAAGGGGCAGTACGGTGGATAAAATAGCATTAAACAAAATGGAGTTTTATGGATATCATGGAGTCTTCAAAGAAGAAACAAAACTGGGGCAAAGATTTATTATTGATCTAGAAGTTGAGACAGATTTAAAACAAGCAGGTATGACGGATAATCTAGAGTATTCCATTAATTATGGACAGCTTTATTTCGATGTAAAAGAAATTGTAGAGGGTGAACCTTTTAAATTGATTGAGTCTGTTGCAGAAGCAATAGCACAAAAGATGCTGGAAGGCTATAATCGTATTCTTAGTGTTATGGTGCGTGTCATAAAGCCAGACCCGCCAATTCCAGGGCATTATCAATCAGTTTCAGTGGAGATAACGAGGAAACGAGGATGAGTAATACAGCTTTTTTATCATTGGGATCAAATATCGGCAACCGATTGCGGAATTTGGCGGAAGCGGTAAGGATGCTCGACCAAAACAAATATATAGAAGTGGTGAGTGTTTCCTCCATTTATGAAACAGATCCTGTAGGCTATATGGATCAGGCTATGTTCCTAAACATAGCTTTGCAATTAAACACGTCGTTATCACCAATTGGTTTGTTGGAAACATGCCAAAATATTGAGCAAGAACTTGGAAGGAAAAGGATAATAAAATGGGGGCCACGGACAATAGACCTTGACATTTTATTATTTAATCACGAAAATATAGAATCAGAGAAGCTAGTTATTCCGCATCCAAGATTAGAGGAGAGGGCTTTTGTTCTTATCCCGCTAATAGAGATAGCTCCCTTCGTGAAGGTACCGAATAAATCAACGCATTTAAAAGAAAGTCTAGAGCTTTTGCATGATAAAGAAGGAGTAAGAGTATGGAGACATCAGAAAAATGGGGAAGACGTATTCGAGCTTTTCGAAAACTAAAAGGATATACACAAGAGAACTTAGCTAAAGAACTGCTTGTGTCCGTATCTATATTAGGAGAAATAGAAAGAGGAAACCGAGTTCCCTCCGATGAAATAATTGATTCAATCGTGAAAGTTTTAAATATAAGCAGGGAAGAGTTAGATCCCAATATTAATAGCTAAGTAGTGAATAAGGGAGGTAATAAATTGTTTAGGATTGGCAATGTTGAGATGAAAAACCGTGTTGTTTTAGCGCCGATGGCAGGAATATCTAACTCGGCATTTCGCTTAACGGTAAAAGAATTCGGCGCGGGTTTAGTTTGTGCTGAAATGATCAGCGATAAAGGGATTATCTCAAAAAATCAAAAAACAATGAACATGTTATATATAGATGAAAGAGAAAATCCTCTAAGCTTGCAGATTTTCGGCGGAGAAAAGGAAACGTTGGTAGAAGCAGCTCAATTTGTTGATAAGAATACAAATGCCGACATTATTGATATTAATATGGGCTGCCCAGTTCCTAAAATTACAAAATGTGATGCAGGTGCAAAATGGCTCCTTGATCCAAACAAAATTTACGAGATGGTTTCGGCTGTAGTTGAAGCGGTAGATAAGCCAGTTACAGTAAAGATGCGCATGGGCTGGGATGAAGATCATATATATGCTGTGCGTAATGCCCAAGCAGTTGAGCGTGCAGGTGGTTCTGCAGTGTCCCTGCATGGACGTACACGTGTGCAATTGTATGAAGGTCAAGCAAACTGGGACATTATTCGTGAGGTTAAGCAATCTATCAACATTCCGCTTATCGGAAATGGGGATGTGAATACACCACAGGATGCTAAAAGAATGCTTGATGAAACTGGTTGTGATGCAGTAATGATTGGCAGAGCTGCATTAGGAAACCCATGGATGATTTATCGTACAGTAAACTATCTTGAAACAGGAGAGCTTTCTGGTGAACCATCTATACGTGAAAAGATAGATGTTTGTATCCTTCACTTAGACCGCTTGATAAAATTAAAGAGCGAATATGTCGCCGTTAGAGAAATGAGGAAGCATGCAGCATGGTACCTAAAGGGTGTTCGAGGAAATGCGAAGGCACGCAATGGGGTTAATGAATGTGAAACTCGCGAGCAACTCGTTTCATTATTAAATGGATTAGTATTAGAAGAAGAAGCGAAAGAAAGGGAAATCCAAGTAGGATAACACCCTATTCTATTTCGTATACTAACCAAAAGACTGCCGGTGAAAAAAACTGGCGGTTTTTTTTCTTTTTTAGTGTCTGTAGTTGTAACATTGTGTAGAATAATAAGGTATGTAATTAAAGTCACGATTACCTTAAAAGGTGTCATACATAAATAAAGATGGTGGAGTTGATTTTAGCATGAGTCATGAAGAATTGAATTTAAATGACCAATTACAAGTAAGACGAAGCAAAATGAATGATCTTCGTGATCAGGGTATAGATCCTTTCGGGAAAAGATTCGAACGCACGCATTTATCCGAGGAGTTAAAAAGCGAATTTGATTCCCTTACTAAGGAAGAGCTTGAGGAGAAGGGGATTATTGTTTCTCTGGCAGGACGAGTAATGACTAAAAGAGGAAAAGGTAAAGCTGGTTTTGCCCATATTCAAGACCTTGCAGGACAAATACAGCTTTATGTTAGAAAAGATGCTGTTGGAGAGGACCAATACGCAATTTTCAACACAGTAGACCTAGGGGATATTGTGGGAGTGGAAGGAACTCTGTTTAAAACGAATGTTGGTGAGCTTTCTATAAAGGTTAAGGATTTCACATTGCTTACAAAAGCGTTGCGCCCGCTTCCGGATAAATTTCATGGTTTAAAAGATATCGAGCAGCGCTACCGTCAGCGTTATCTTGATTTAATTTCAAGTGAAGAAAGCAAGCATACATTCATTCTTCGCAGTAAAATCATTCAAGCGATGCGCAGATATCTTGATGACCACGGTTATTTAGAAGTAGAAACACCGATGATGCATTCAATTGCAGGTGGTGCGTCTGCACGTCCATTCATCACGCATCATAATGCGTTAGATATGCCTTTGTACATGCGTATTGCTATTGAACTTCATCTGAAAAGGTTGATTGTCGGCGGTATGGAAAAAGTGTACGAAATAGGACGCGTATTTAGGAATGAAGGGGTTTCTACAAGGCATAATCCTGAATTTACAATGATTGAACTTTATGAAGCGTATGCGGATTACCGTGATATCATGAGTCTGACAGAAAATCTAGTTGCGCATATTGCCCAAGAAATCCATGGTACAACAACAATACCGTATGGAGAATATGAAGTAGATCTTAAGCCGGAGTGGACAAGACTTCATATGGTTGATGCAATCAAACAATATACAGGTGTTGATTTCTGGCCTGAAATGTCGGTAGAAGAAGCAAGAAAACTAGCTGAAGAAAACAATATCGAAATCAACGAGCATATGACTTATGGACATATTGTTAATGAGTTTTTTGAGCAAAGGGTAGAGGAAAAGCTGATTCAGCCAACATTTATCTACGGACACCCTCTTGAAATTTCGCCATTAGCGAAGAAGAATGATGAAGATCCACGATTCACTGACCGCTTTGAATTGTTTATCGTTGGAAGAGAGCATGCAAATGCCTTTACAGAGTTAAATGATCCAATTGATCAGAGAGAAAGATTTGAAGCGCAGCTGAAAGAAAGAGAGCAAGGAAATGATGAAGCTCATCTTATGGATGATGATTTTGTCGAAGCGCTTGAGTATGGTATGCCTCCTACAGGCGGACTAGGCATCGGTATCGATAGACTAGTAATGCTTTTGACAAATGCGCCTTCAATCAGAGATGTACTATTATTCCCATTAATGCGACACCGCTCATAATAGTCAAAAACCCGGAATCCAGAGACATTCCGGGTTTTTTAATACAAAAATATTTCTAGGCTGACTTCTGGTTTTGTTCATGTTCATATGGGTAAAATGCAGATATAGTTATGAGAATATTTTTTCTTTAAAAAAATAGTTGCATCGGGTTAAATAGGGTGGTATATTTATATTCGTTGCTGAAACGCTGAAACAAGCCAGTAACACAAATGAAAATAAATTTTAAAAAAACTGTTGACTAAAAAATAGACTTCTGGTAATATTAATCAAGTCGTCTGATAGCGACAGTAATTGCTCTTTGAAAACTGAACAAACAAAACGTCAACAATAATCGTTTTTATAACTTTCGTTATAGAAACAAAAACAAGTAACAAAAAGCTAGAGTTTAGCAAATGAGCTAATCTTACTCTTTATC
>JAPSHL010000084.1 GCA_031179905.1 Bacillus sp. (in: firmicutes)
CTACTGATGTTATCGACTTTGGGGACTCCTCTACACTGCGTCCAGGCGATCAGGTTTGGGCAATTGGCAACCCACTTGGACTTGATTTATCGAGAACAGTTACACAAGGAATTGTAAGTGCGGTGGACAGAAGCATCACTGTTAATACATCAGCTGGTGATTGGGAGTTTAACGTTATTCAGACAGATGCGGCGATAAACCCTGGGAACAGCGGCGGTGCCTTGATTAACTCTGCAGGTGAGGTTGTCGGTATCAACAGCTTGAAGATTTCAGAGGACGGAGTAGAGGGGCTTGGCTTTGCAATTCCAAGTAATGACTTGCTTCCAATCGTCAATGAAATTATAGAAGACGGAGAAGTAGAACGTCCATATATCGGAGTCGGTCTGGCAAGTTTAGAGGAAGTGCCGCAAATGTACTTGCAGGATCTCCCTGACTCAGTCACAAAAGGAGTTATGGTAACAAATATTGATTCCAACTCTGCAGCAGCTAAAGCAGGCCTTGAAGTCCAAGACGTAATTGTCTCCATAAACGGAACGGAACTAGAAGGGTCTTCTGACTTAAGAAAATATCTATATACAAAAGTGGATGTCGGCGATAAAGTAAAAATGGTCGTATATCACGACGGCAGCAAGAAGACAGTAGAGCTGACTTTGACTAGCAACACCAGCACCAATTAAGCAGCGTGTTTAATATTAAAAATCCCATCTGGTAAAAATACTAAAAATCAGATGGGATTTCTATTTTTGTTAATATTTTTGTAATATTTTTATGGTATGATGTATCTTATGTGGCAGTGGAATTGTCATATCAATTATGATAGTTTTAGCATATTAAAATATTGTTTAGAGAGGACACAGAATGAAAAACAAAAAGATCATTTTACCCATTTTAGCAGTTGTATTAATAGCTTTAATCGTAGTTGCGGTTATTCTAGTTCAGAAGAATGACACAGTTGCATCTATCGATGGAGAAAAAATTACGCAAGATGACTTAAACGAGGCATTGAATAAGCAGTACGGAACTTCTATCCTTCAAACTTTAATTGCTAATAAAGTAGTTGATTTGGAAGCGGAAAAGCAAAAAGTTAAGGTAACGGATAAAGAAAAAGAGGACGAGCTTAACGAGCTTATTGAATCTTCAGGCGGAGAAGATGCTTTCAATGCTGCACTTGAAGCGAACGGTGCGTCAAAAGCAGATATCCAAGATGAGTTGTTGCGCTACTTGAAAATCAAGAAATTACTTGAGCCAAGAATTAAAGTAACTGATGACGAAATTAAGTCTTACTTTGATGAAAATAAAGCAAGCTTTGACACAGCTGAGCAAGTGGAAGCAAGCCATATTTTAGTTGCTGATGAAAAAACAGCAAAAGAAGTGAAACAAAAGCTTGATGACGGCGAAGACTTCGCTGATCTTGCAAAAGAATACTCAACTGATACAGCAACAAAAGACAACGGCGGTGAGCTAGGATACTTCTCATCTGGCCAAATGGTTGAAGAGTTTGAAAAAGCTGCTTTCGCGATGGATGTAGATGAAATCAGTGACCCAGTTAAAACAACAAACGGCTGGCACATCATTAAAGTAACAGGACATAAAGATGCAGTAGAAGCGAAATTGGACGATCACAAAGATGAAATTAAAGATACCCTGTTCGAGCAAAAAATGAACACAGAATACAGCACATGGTTGGAAGAAGTAAAAGCAGACTACGACATAAAGAATAACTTGGATACAGCTAGCAAAACTAGTGAAAGCTAATTAAAAAAAGGCGACTTTTCTTGAAGAGGAAAGTCGCTTTTTCTATGTTTAAAGGGGACTGATATCGATGTTTTCCGGAAGCTGGAAAGGATTAGTACGGTTAATATGATCTGGGAACAATATACCGTTTAAATGGTCAATCTCATGCTGAAATACGATTGCTTCATAGTCTTTCAGTTTAATTTTTACTTCTTTTCCGTTAATGTCATATGCCTTTACTGTAATTCTTTTAAAACGGGGCACATAGCCGATAACTTGCCTGTCAATAGAGAGACAGCCTTCGCTGTCGGGCAAATAAATCATACTTGCAGAGTGGCTGATTATTTTAGGATTAATCAGCATATATTCAAAGTTCTTTCCGTTTTCTCCTTTTATAAATGCGGCAAACATTCTTTTGTTAAGCCCGATCTGGTTTGCGGAAATACCAACACCAGGACGGAGCTTATACTTTTTAGCCAATACTGGATCTTGACTGTTTTTTAAGTATTGCAGCATGCAGAAAAGTTCTTCTTTATCCTCTTCTGTCGGAGGGAGGGAGAGTTCCTGTGTTTTCTCTCTTAATATATCTGCTCCTTCCCTCACGATATCCTGCATCGTTATTACATATGATTGATTGAACTTGCTCATTTATTTAATCAACTCCATTATCGTCCTTTTTATAGTCAAAAACCATATAAGTAAAAATAGCAAAAGAATGGATGGAAGTCTAATTCTAACTTACGGGATTAAAATTAAAAAAATGTCTATTTTCGTCAACTTATTTTGCATAAAAAAATTACATAAATTATGAAACGAAGGAAAAGATAGGAGAGAGTGAAATTAAAGGAGGAACAAAGAATATGAAAAAAATATTGGTAGTTGGATTATTAACACTCGGTTTAACGATGCCTAGCTTTATACATACAGCAAAAGCAGCTCCGGAGAACCCGCCGGTAAACCATCAGTCTCCAGAAGAGGACCAAGTCTTCATTAAGAAGATGGCAGAGAGCTTAGGAATAAAAACGGACGGAAAAGATGGCGAAACGCTGAAGAAGGAGATTCATGAAACTTTAATAAAAAAAGAGGCAAATAAGCTTGGGATTAAAACAGACGGGAAAGATATAAAGCAAATTGCTGCAGAAGTTCATGAAAAAAGATTACAGGATGAGGCAAAAAAGCTTGGAATCAGCATAGAGGGGAAAGATCCCCGCACATTGATGAAAGAGCTGTATGAAGCAAAAATTAAACAAAAGGCAATGGAATTGAATATTAAAACAGAGGGCAAGACTCTTGAACAACTCAGTAAAGAAGTTAGGGAGCAGCTTATACTATCAGAAGCAAAAAAACTCAACGTAAAAACAGACGGCAAGGACTTGAGAACTCTTGCAAACGAAGTAAGAGAAGTTCAGATAATGAATGCAGCTAAGAAGCTTGGAATTGATACAAAGGATAAGACACCAAAGGAACTTTTGAAAGAAATGATGATTAGTTATCCAGACGAAGTGAAAAAGCTAAAGCTGCTGCCATTTCATGAAGGTCCAATGATGGGACATCACCATAGAGGTGAGGAAGCAAGGGAAAATTAAATAAGACATTCAGATTGACTGAAGGACCCTGTTTAATCTTGGATCGTATTGGAAATTTTGGATTGTATAGATTGGACGCTGCCTTTATGGGCAGCGTTTTAAAATGTAGACAACCTTACAATAGTATATATCTACAGTATTGGTAATACAGAGAGAGTAATTTTCGCTCCATGGTTTTGTTTTCCGCGGGATGAGATGCTTCGCTGTCTCGTTATTCCCGTAGGAGTCTCACTAACTGTTACAATCAATCTCTCTTTTAATGAGAACTCACTTTATCGACAGCTAAAGATGCTGCCTTAAGAGTAGTGTATTCTTCATATTTTGCTTCACAGTAAGAAGTTGTATTTTTATGCAGGATTAGCACAAATGATAAATGTACTATAGAGAGGACAACATAAAGGGAATTTTTAATAAAGGGAGTATTTGGAAGGAGAAACAGTAAGTAATATGCTTAGTTTGATGTCATTTATTAACTAAATATTAAGACTATTATACTTGTGTTCTATATATTGAAATGATAAATATTACCTATTAACAAATCAGATTCTCAACCCTAATATCTATTTTTGAGAAAATCATGCATAAATGAATGTTATTTTCGTTAATGATTAGTATTCTTATTTTACAGGGGTCTGTCTTAATTTGGTTTTATATAAAAGATAAGGATATAAACCAGCCTAGAGAAATTATCGAAAAGGGAGAAGCATTAGGAGGAATACATATTGAAACAATATTCCAAACTACGAATTACCGAAAAAGATCAGAATATATACAACGCTTTGTGTGATTTGTATAAGGAAAAAAATGAGGAAGCTGGGATAGGACCTACCGAGATTGGGATAAGAGTTGGCAGGGATTCTTACGATGCCTCTGCTTACTGTAATGCTTCACTTAAAAAGCTTATACATTTCGGGAAAATAGAGAAAGTGGAGAATGGAAAGTATAGACCGTTAATGGAGGAAGAATAAGTTTTCATTCAATGTGTGTGGGAGGATTTTGCGAATGCAAAGTCCTCTATTTTTTTATTAAATGTTTTTTTAAAATAGGATTGCAGTACTTTTAAATTATTGTATAATAAACGGAGTAAAATTAAACTTAAAGTTTAGAGATAGTAAACTTTAATGACTTTGAGTTTACTATTTCTAAACAAAAAAGTAGGTTAAGGATATGGAAATAGGTAAAAAGATAAAGAACTTGCGTTTGAAAAAGGGTTTGACCCAAGAAGAGCTTGGGGAAAGGACAGATTTAAGCAAAGGTTATATATCACAGTTGGAAAGAGACTTAAGCTCCCCATCCATTGAAACTTTCTTTGATATTTTGGAAGTGTTAGGCTGTACGCCGAAGGAATTTTTTGACGATGAAGAGAGAAAGCAGAAGGTTGTTTATACAGAGGAAGATGTGACAGATTTTTTTGATGAAGAAAAGGGTTATCATATTCAATGGCTTGTACCTGAATCTAATGAAAAGGAAATGGAGCCTATAAGGCTCAGTTTCAGCAAAAAGGGTGAATTTAAAAAATTCGAGCCTTCCCTTTCAGAAACATATGCCTTCGTTATAGAAGGAGAAGTTCTGTTAACGCTCGGAAAACAAGAATACAGAGCGAAAAAAGGAGAGTCCATTTATTTTCATGCGACAGATGAACACCAATTCTTTAACGTCGCAGATGGTAAGTCCTCGCTTCTGCTTGTAGTAACTGATTCTTATTTATAAGCTTTCTTAAGGATAATAGAAAATAGAGCAAAGGAGAATATCATGCCAGGTGAATCGATTATAAGGTTTGAAAATGTAACAAAAGCCTATGACCAAAATACGACTGTGCTGGAAAACGTCAGCTTTGAAATAGAACGGGGCAAATTCTATACACTTCTTGGACCTTCAGGTTGTGGAAAAACAACAATCCTGCGTCTTATCGCAGGCTTTATGGAGCCGACTCAGGGTAATATTTACTTCCATAATAAAATAATAAATAAAATTCCGGCGAACAAAAGACAAGTAAATACTGTGTTTCAAGATTATGCGTTATTTCCTCATTTAAATGTTTTTGAAAATGTGGCTTTCGGTTTGCGCATTAAAAAACTGAAGAAGCAGGAAGTAGAAAAGCGGGTAAAAGACGCGTTGCGGTTTGTCAATCTAGATTCCTATGAAAATAGGGAAATAAGTGAAATGTCAGGTGGCCAAAAGCAGCGTGTTGCGATTGCGAGAGCAATTGTTAATGAACCGGAAATAATCCTTCTTGATGAACCTCTTTCTGCGTTAGATTTAAAGCTGCGTACTGAGATGCAGTATGAGTTGAGAGAACTTCAGCAAAGACTGGGTATTACATTTATATTTGTTACCCATGATCAGGAAGAGGCATTAGCAATGTCAGATGAGATTTTTGTTTTAAATAAAGGGAAAATCGAACAAAGCGGTACACCTACGGATATTTATGATGAGCCGATTAACCGTTTTGTAGCTGATTTTATTGGCGAATCCAATATAGTCTCTGCAAAGATGGAGAAAGACTTTGTCGTTCATTTTGCCAGCAAAACATTCGATTGTGTTGACCAAGGTTTTTATGATAATGAAACGGTTGAGGTTATAATTCGTCCAGAAGATTTAAACATCACTTCGCCCGAAACAGGCAAGCTTAAAATAAAGGTAGATTCCCAGCTGTTTAGGGGAGTTCATTATGAAATTTGCGGCTATGATGAGGAAGGTAACGAATGGCTTGTTCACTCCACAAAAAAAGTAGTTGTTGGGGAAGAAATTGGTCTTGATTTTGAAAAAGAGGCAATTCATGTCATGAGAATAGGAGAAACAGAAGAAGAGTTTGACAGACGCCTTGAGGCATATGAAGGTGCATATGATGAAAAATAAGGCAAATTGGTATACGCTTCCCTACTATTTATGGATTGCGCTGTTTGTAATAGCTCCTGTAGTGCTCATTGTTTATTATTCATTTTTTGATATAGAAGATCAGCTAACATTCAGCAATTATGAAAAGTTTTTTACACCTGTTTATTTAAAAATGACACTAAATTCATTTTGGTATGCGTTTTTAATCACTTTCTTCTCCTTGATCATCGCCTATCCGACAGCATATATATTGACGAAGACTAAGCATAAGCAACTATGGCTGCTGCTTATTGTGCTGCCATCGTGGATTAATCTGCTCTTGAAAGCTTACGCATTCTTAGGCATATTCGGAACATATGGCGCAGCGAATGAGGTGCTTGACTTCTTAGGAATAGGAAAACAGCAAATCTTATTTACAGATTTCAGCTTCCTGTTTGTCAGTGTGTATATCTTCATTCCGTTTATGATCCTGCCCATCTTTAATGCTTTGGAGAAGTTGAATCCAAGTCTAGTAGATGCGTCAAAAGATCTTGGTGCATCGAGTTGGACGACTTTTTCAAAAGTGATTTTTCCTTTGACGATAGATGGAGTTAAATCAGGCTGCCAGGCTGTTTTCATTCCTGCATTATCTTTGTTTATGATTACAAGATTGATTGCCGGTAACAGGGTCATCACACTTGGAACTGCAATTGAACAGCACTTCTTAATAACACAAGACTGGGGCATGGGGTCAACAATTGCCGTTTTCCTTATTATTATTATGATCGTCATCATGATGTTGACAGGCAGAAGGAAAGAGAGGGGGATAAGATGAATAAATTATCAAAAGCATCTGTATTATATTTAATTTTGATTTTTATCCTTTTATATGCCCCTATTTTTTATTTGATTTTTTATTCATTTAACAGCGGCGGTACAATGCATGATTTCCAAAGCTTCACTTGGAAGTGGTATAAAGAGCTGTTTCAAGATACGCGACTGCTTGTGATTGTGCTGAATACGATAATTGTTGCGTTGCTATCAGCATCGATTGCCACAATTATCGGCGTGTTTGGAGCAATCAGCATTTCAATGATGAGAAGAAAACGATTAAGAAATACTGTTTTGTCCTTAAATAATGTTTTGATTGTAAGTCCTGATGTCATCATTGGCGCATCTTTTCTGATTTTCTTTACAATTTTAGGAATAAAGCTCGGCTTTGTGTCCGTCCTTTTGTCACACATTGCCTTTTCTATCCCTATAGTGGTAATAATGGTGCTGCCAAAGCTCCAGGAAATGAGCCCAACCTTAATGGATGCAGCTTTTGATCTTGGCGCAGGGTGGAAGGAAGTTCTATCAAAGGTTATTCTGCCATATATTTCTCCAGGTATCTATGCTGGATTTTTCATGGCGCTGACCTATTCTTTGGATGATTTTGCAGTTACCTTCTTCGTAACAGGCAATGGTTTTTCTACTTTATCTGTAGAAATATATTCATTAGCAAGAAGAGGAATTTCGCTTAATATTAACGCACTTTCTGCTTTGCTGTTCTTCCTTACACTGCTGCTTGTCATCGGCTATTATTTCGTTTCCAAACGAACAGTCAGAAGGCATAAACCGGGGGTGAACAAATGAATGGGCTAATAAGGGGGCTGGCAGCAGCTCTCATTTTATCAGCTTTACTTATGGCGGTTGTTCATCAGGTGAACAGCAGCAGAGGATACGCAGGGGGTAACACGATAACTGTCTATAACTGGGGAGATTATATCGATGCCGACCTTATAAATAAATTTGAAAAAGAAACAGGAATAAAGGTTATTTATGAAACATTTGATTCGAATGAAGCTATGATGACCAAAATCGAACAAGGCGGAACGAATTATGATATTGCCATTCCTTCTGAATATATGATTGATAAGATGAAAGAGGAGAATCTCCTTATTCCGATTGATCATACAAAACTAACGAATCTCAAGAATATTGACAGCAGATTTATGGATCTTGCCTTTGATCCAGATAATAAATATTCTATCCCTTATTTCTGGGGAACTGTTGGGATAGTCTATAACCCAAAGATGCTTGGCGGAAAAGAGATAAGCTCCTGGAATGACTTATGGGACAGTGATTTGAAAAACCAAATCATGCTTATAGATGGAGCGAGGGAAATAATGGGGATGAGCCTGAACAGCTTAAACTATTCCTTGAATGACAAAGATCATAATCATTTGAGGGAAGCGAAGGAAAAGCTGGATACCCTGACACCTAATGTTAAAGCGATAGTAGGAGACGAAATTCGCATGTTAATAGAGAGTGAAGAAGCAGCCATAGGCGTATTATGGTCAGGAATGGCGGCTGAAATCATGTGGGAAAATGAAGATGTAGAATATGTTGTTCCAAAGGAAGGTTCTAATCTTTGGTTTGATAATATGGTCATCCCGAAAACAGCAAAAAATATTGATGGTGCTCATGAGTTTATCAATTTTATGCTTGATGCAAAAAATGCTGCACAAAATACCGAGTATGTAGGATATTCGACCCCGAATAAGGCTGCAATGAAATACCTGCCGGAAGAAATCACGTCTGATAAACGGTTTTATTTAGATGAGGAAATGACATCAAAACTTGAGGTATATGAGAACCTTGGTCAACGGTCTTTAGCCGAGTACAATGATTTATTCCTGGAGTTCAAAATGCATCGCAAATAGCTGACTTGGCATTATGCCAAGTCAGTTTTTTTATGGAGGTTAATAAGAGGATGAAGTCACGTTAATAAGAAAATACTAAGGAAAAAAGCGAGGTGCTTTCATGGGAAAAACATTGTTGCTTTTTGGCCTGCTCATTTTTTCCTGCCTGCCTGTATACGCAGAGAATGAGGATCATCAGGTAAAAAAAGAGCTTGCGATTGTCATTGATGATTTCGGTAACAATATGAAGGGAACAGAGGAGATGTTGAATTTACCTGTGCCTATCACTGCGGCAATCATGCCATTTATGCCGACGAGCAGAGACGATGCAATTAAAGCCCATAAAAAGGGACATGATGTTATTATTCATATGCCCTTAGAGCCTAAACGTGGCAAAAAAAGCTGGCTTGGACCTGGTGCGATTACAACAAATTTAAGCGATGAAGAAATAAGAAAAAGGGTTGTATCAGCCATTGAAACTATTCCTTATGCAGTCGGGATGAATCATCATATGGGTTCGAAGGCTACAGAAGATGAGAGAGTAATGAGGATTATATTAGAAGAGTGCAAAAAACATGGTTTATTTTATCTCGACAGCAAAACATCAGGAAAAAGTGTTGTAAAGAAACTGGCAGAGGAACTGCAAGTGCCTTATTTGGAAAACAATATGTTCTTCGATCATATTTATTCAAACCAGCATATACAAAAACAGGCGACTAGGCTTGTTGATAACCTTAATAAAAAGGATGAGTATATTGCCATTGGTCATGTAGGTATATCAGGTCCTGCTGTTGTTTCCGTGTTGAAACAATATATTCCGGTATACCAAAAAGATGCGGTAATTGTTCCGCTGTCCACATTGGTAGATGGGTATGAATTGCTTGATACAGACCTGCCGTAGTAGCAAGAAAGCAGCGGAGCAGCTATCCATTACGCTATGCATAGGTTGCATATAACGCTGAAAAGCTGCACCGCAGTTTAAGCATAAACTATGAAATTGGTTTCATATCAACAAATAACTTTCCAAAATTTATATTTTTTCTAACGAGTGAAAAAAAACTCCGCAAGCAAGCTGCGGAGTTTTTGTACATATAAGGTATGTTACATACTGCTGTCATCTTGGTTTTTATTAAGTCCTGATTCATCCATCTTTGCATCTAACTTTCTTAACCTTTTGGCTGCAAAATCCTTTCCACCAAGTCCAAAGGCCAGCCCGAATGCAAGAGCCAAGCCGCCGAGGGTAAGAACGAAAGCAGATGTGACAATAGAAGAGGCAACACCTAGTTGATCTAACGCCATAAAGATTGTAATGGCAATTATGGAATACTTCGCAATGGAAGGAAGCAGTCTGAATGCCGCTCCATGTAGTAAACCAGCAAGTGCGTTCTTCACTAGCACTCCTAGCCATAGACCTACTCCGATAATCAATACAGCTGCAATAACTTGCGGCAAGTATGCTACAACAGCAGTTGATAAAGTAACTAAAAATTCAAGGCCGAGCAGATTTAATGCTTGCACTGTCAGCAAGAATACAACTAAAATTTGCGCAATAGAACCAATCAGGTTGGCAATGCTTGTAGAAGGTGCAATTCCCATCTTATGGACATAAGAGTCAATTCCTAAGCCGGTTAATAGGGATGCAACGATTTGCTTAATCCATTTTCCAATCCAAACACCTAACAGTACAAGGAAAATCGCAACTGCTATGTTTGGAATCATTGTTAGTATATCATTCAGCATGCTGACTGCAGGCTGTGAAATGCCGTCAATATCAAGCTTTTCTAATGCTGAGATAACCACAGGAATCATGATGAAGATGAATACGATATTACCGACAATGGTAGATAGAGGTGTTTTTTCAAATAACTTCGCCATTCCAAAACGATTCGCCAACGATTCTAATCCAACACTTTGCAAGAAACTTGAAACGATTGTACGGACTATTTTTGCTGCGAAGTAGCCGACTAATACAATCAGTGCTGCTGCAAGAAGCTTAGGCAAGAATGCTAGAATATTTTGAAGCATATTAGCGAATGGTTCTGAAACTCCATATAAGTCCAGCGCACCTAAAACCGCAGGCAAGAAAAGAAGCAATACAAGATAAAATGCAATATTGGCAATTTTATCTATCAGGTTAGGCTGCTGTTTGTTGTTGTCGAGTAATTTCCATTTATTAAGCTTCTCATGTACTTTTAATGTGTTCCCTGACTTTTTGATTAAGTATTTTAAGCCAGAAGCGACAAGCCATGCAACTAGTAAAATAATGGCAGCTTTTAGAATGTTAGGGATAGCTCCAAAAATAGATGAAAGCATTGATACTAAAGGTGAGGTAATTACAGTCAAATTCAAGATATTAAAGAATAGACTGAATACATATACAAGTAAAATGTAAAAGATTATTTTACTAATAATTTTTTCTGAAGAGTATTTTTTTGGTTTTCCTTCAGGAAAAATTTTGTCATCGAGTTTCGTTTTCTGAAGTCCTTTATAAACAGCCTTTTCGATGATTTTTGCGATAATCCAACCGAGGATTAATACGACCACTGCCAGGAGAAAATCCGGCAATCTGTCTAAGTAGTTGTTCCATCCATTCCAATTTCCACTGTTATTTATCATATTATTCCTCCTTGTCTAGACTTATTGTCCTTATTACCCGCCATGTTTAAGAATAAACGCATAAGTTAGAAGGAAGGTTAGCTGAAATTGGGGTGCAGGGCAGTGAGCACAAGCATCATAGGTGCATAAAAAAAAGCGGATTTCTCCGCCTTGGTGTTATAATCCTTCTTCTTCAAATCGGTATATATCTTCATTAGTGCCGATGACAATAATTATGTCGCCTTTATAAATTCTCTCTTCTGCAGAAGGAGACACAATGGTATCGCCTTTTCGCTGAATACCGATTATAGTACAGCCAAATTTTGCCCGGACATTTAAATCTATCAGAGATTGCTGATGCACTTTTTCGGAGGCTGCTAATTCTACAATACCGTGTTTATCTGACAGCTCAATATAATCAATCATTTTTTCAGAGATAACATGATGGGCAATTCTTTTGGCCATATCTCTTTCTGGATGGATGACCCGGTCTGCTCCTATCTTTTCTAAAACTCTTTTATGATAGGTATCAGCTGCTTTGACCCAAACTTGCTTTATCCCCATTTCTTTTAAAATCAAGGTTGTAAGTACACTAGACTCAACGTCATCTCCCAATGCCACAAAAGCGTGATCCATGTTGCGGATTCCCAATTGTGTTAATGTTGTTTCACTCATATTGCTGACCTGAACACAGTGTGTTGCAAACGGGCGGTATTTTTCGACTCTTTCAAGACTTTGATCAATAGCAAGGACCTCTGTTCCAGCTTCATGAAATTCCTTTACAAGATTCCCGCCGAAATTTCCTAATCCAATCACTACAAATTGTTTTTTCACATAGGTTCCTCCGCTGCTTTTTATTTGGATTATATTCTATCATAATGCTATATGTTTCCAAAGTTACGGATACGAGTTAGCTTCTATGTACTTTATGGGTAAAGGATAAAAAAAGGAGGCTGCTGGGAAACTATGAAATATAAAAATGCACTTTTTATTTATAATGGCAATGCAGGCAAAAAGGAAATGGATGTTCAGCTTCAAAGCTGTTTACCTGTGTTTGCAAATGAACTAGATCAATTGCATGTTATTAAAACGAAGCGGCCGAAGCACGCGGCTGAGATTTGCAGGGAATATGGAGAGCAAGCAGATCTTGTTATTGTTCTTGGCGGAGATGGAACCATCCATGAATGTATAAATGGACTTGCTGGCTTAAAGAAACGGCCTGTGCTGGCTGTCTTACCAGGGGGGACATGCAATGATTTCAGCCGGACATTAAATATACAGCAAAACTTGCAAAAGGCAGCCAGAGAGCTTGTTTTTAACGGTGAAGAGGAGCCTGTTGACATTGTTAAAACAGATTCTGCCTACTTTTTGAATTTTTGGGGGATAGGCATTGTTGCTGAAACATCCAATAATATTAGGGAAGAGGAGAAAAACGTTCTTGGAAAGGCGAGTTATGTGCTCAGTGCCATCAGAACCATTCAAAACACAGAGCCGAAAGAACTTGTCATAAATATTGATGGCAAGGAAATACGTGAAAAGGCTGTTTTGGCAATAGTTGTGAATGGTAACCATATTGGAGGAAAACGGCTGCCATTCTCTATATCTTATAATGATGGGTTGGTTGACGTTTTTCTTGTCAGAAATACAAATCTTCAGCTAGTAAAAGAACTAAATGATTTGCGGAAGATAGATTTTGAAACTAATAAGGAGTTCAAGGAGGAGGTTTTATATATCAGAGGGAAACATATAAAAATAAGCTCCGAACATTTTGTAGATGTTGATATGGATGGAGAAGTCTATACAAAAACACCAAGCGAGCTGGAGGTCCTTCCTAGTCATATTAAAATGTTGAAACCGAAATTAACATGAGAAAGGCATCCTTTCTGGAAGGATGCCTCATTTTTTTATTCTGATAAGTATGCTGTAAGCATCCATAGATGCTTCTCGATTTTTTCTGTCAAACCAATCGCGATGTCGTGTGTTACTGTATCACCAAGTTCATCTGCATGCTCTGCTAATGATCTAAGCTGTGTGTTAATGTGGCTATAGTCTTCCACTAGTGACTTCACCATTTCAGTAGCAGATAACTTTTCAGTGCTTTCTGATAGTGTGGAAGTTTCCATAAATTCTTTTAATGTTGAAACAGGTTTTCCTCCGATTGCCAATAAACGTTCAGCAATTTCATCTACTACTTCTGCCGCTTCGTCGTAAAGCTCTTCAAATTTCTCATGTAATGTAAAGAAGAAAGGTCCTTTAACATACCAGTGATGCTGGTGAAGTTTTGTGTATAGCACGCTCCAGTTTGCTACTTGTACATTTAATTCTTTTTGCAATTCAACTTTAGTTTGTAATCCCATTTTGAATAGCTCCCTTCGATTTATCATACTTTAATTATAACAAGTTTCAATTTAAAATCAATACTTATTTATAATTATTTTAATTTAGTTTTCATTTTAATTTACTGATGATTCATTCTACTACTATCATATCAGGAAACTTGTTGAAAACTAGTGTATACCTCAAAAGTTCAAATA
>JAPSHL010000085.1 GCA_031179905.1 Bacillus sp. (in: firmicutes)
CCAGCTCGGATGCCAGGTTGATTGCTGTTTGTCCGCCGAATTGCACGACAACACCTTCTGGTTTTTCTAAGTCGATGATGTGCATAACATCTTCAATTGTCAGCGGCTCAAAATAAAGTTTATCGGAAACACTGAAATCTGTAGAGACCGTTTCTGGGTTATTATTGATGATGATTGCTTCATAGCCTGCCTCTTTAATTGCCCAGACAGAATGAACTGTTGCATAGTCAAACTCAATTCCTTGCCCGATGCGAATTGGCCCTGAGCCTAAAACAACGATGCTTTTTTTGTCTGTTACAACTGATTCATTTTCATCCTCGTACGTTCCATAGTAGTATGGTGTTTCGGATTCAAATTCAGCTGCACATGTATCAACCATCTTGTATACCGGTACAAGCTTGTTGTCTTTTCTCCAGTTGTATACTTCAAGTTCTGTTGTGTTCCATAATTTAGCGAGCTGTATATCAGCAAAGCCTTTTTCCTTGGCGATTTTTGCATATTCCAAGTCAAATGGATGATTTACAAGCTCCTTTTCCAATTTGATGATTCCTTCCAGCTTGTGCAGGAAGAAAAGATCTATTTTGCTCCAGTCATGTATTGTTTGGATGGAAATGCCTCTGTTCATTGCTTCCGCTACATAAAATAATCTTTCGTCTCCAGCCACTCGAATTCTTTTTTCAAGAAGTTCGTCACTGACAGTGCTTCCTGAATTAAGAGCAAAGTGATAAACTTTGGCTTCCAAAGATCGAATTGCTTTTAGTAGAGACTCCTCAAATGTTCTTCCGATTGCCATTACTTCTCCAGTCGCTTTCATTTGCGTGCCTAGATTTCTTTTAGCAGATTCAAATTTGTCGAACGGGAAGCGAGGGATTTTGCTTACAATATAATCAAGTGCAGGCTCGAAGCTTGCATATGTTTTACCTGTTACTGGATTCATCATTTCATCCAATGTTAAGCCAACAGCGATTTTTGCAGCAAGCTTTGCGATCGGATAACCAGTCGCTTTGCTGGCAAGCGCAGACGACCGG
The DNA here is from genome assembly GCA_031179905.1 of Bacillus sp. (in: firmicutes). Taxonomy (GTDB): domain Bacteria; phylum Bacillota; class Bacilli; order Bacillales; family Cytobacillaceae; genus Niallia. Next base: position 1,029 of record JAPSHL010000085.1, read on the forward strand.
CTTACCCTTGGGTTTACTTCAATAATATAGTACTGGAAGCTGTCTGGGTCCAGTGCCAGCTGCACATTACAACCACCCTCGATTTTTAGTGCACGAATAATCTTTAATGATGTGTTCCGCAGCATCTGGTATTCTCTGTCGCTTAACGTTTGACTTGGAGCAACTACAATGCTGTCTCCAGTATGGATGCCTACAGGATCAATATTTTCCATGTTACAGACTACAATTGCATTATCATTGCTGTCGCGCATTACTTCATATTCAATTTCCTTAAAGCCGGCAATGCTTTTTTCCAACAGACATTGAGTAACAGGGCTGTTTTTCAAACCGCTTGTCACGATCTCGTTCAGCTCATCATCATTATTACAGATGCCCCCTCCTGTTCCGCCTAATGTAAAGGCAGGGCGAACGATAACTGGATAACCGATTTGTTCCACAAACGCTTTTGCTTCGTCCATGTTATGGATAATTTCACTGTCAGGAACAGGCTCACCAAGTTCATTCATTAAGGTGCGGAATAAGTCTCTGTCCTCTGCTTGCTGGATTGCAGAAAGTTTCGTTCCAAGAACTTCCACGCCGCACTCTTCAAGAACTCCAGCCTCTGATAGTTCAACAGCGAGATTTAAGCCTGTTTGGCCGCCAAGAGTCGGCAGAATCGCATCAGGTCTTTCCTTGCGGATAATTCTGCTTACGAATTCTAATGTCAGAGGTTCAATATAGACACTGTCTGCCATTTCTGTATCTGTCATGATTGTTGCTGGATTGGAATTGACCAAGATAACACGGTATCCTTCTTCTTTCAAGGCCATACATGCTTGGGTTCCTGCATAGTCAAATTCTGCTGCCTGACCAATGATGATTGGACCTGATCCTATAACTAGTATGCTGTTAATATCTTTACGCTTTGACATATGCGGCACCATCCTTTTTCTGTGTTAGTATCATGGACATGAATCGGTCGAATAAATAGTTCGCATCTTCCGGACCTGGTGATGCTTCTGGGTGGTATTGCACGGTAAATGCTGGATACTGTTTATGCTGCAGTCCTTCAATTGTTCCGTCATTTAATGCTAGATGAGTAATTTCTAAGTCTGTTTGTTCAATTGATTGCTCATTTACTGTGTACCCATGGTTCTGGGAAGTCAAGGAAACCTTGCCTGTCAGCAAATCTTTAACAGGATGGTTAGAGCCTCTGTGTCCGAATTTCATTTTCTCTGTGTCTGCACCGCTAGCTAATGCAAACAGCTGATGGCCTAAGCATATTCCGAACAACGGAACCTTGCCAACAATGCCTTTGATTGCTTCTATTGCTTCTGGCACATCTTTCGGATCTCCAGGTCCGTTTGACAGCATGACACCATCCGGACTTAAATTTAGAATTTCTTCCGCTGTCGCATTATATGGCACAACAATGACATCACAGTCACGCTGATTTAACTCTCTTAAAATTCCGTGCTTCATTCCGTAATCAACAAGCACCACTCTGCTGCCTCTGCCTGGGCTTGGATATGCTTTTTTAGTAGAAACTTGCTGTACTTGGTCTGTTGGAAGCTTGGAAGTCTTCAGCTGTTTAATGACATCCTCAGCGTCCATCTCTATGCTGCAAATTGCCCCTTTTAATGTTCCGTATTTGCGGATAATTCTTGTTAATTTTCTTGTATCAATTCCAGCCAGTCCTGGTATATTCTTTTGTTTAAAAAACTCGTCCAATGACAGTTCGTTTCGCCAGTTAGATGGAAAATCACACACTTCCTTTACAATGAAACCGTTGATTGCCGGTGCGATTGATTCAAAATCATCTCGGTTAATCCCGTAGTTGCCTACTAAAGGGTAAGTTAATGTTACGATTTGACTGCAGTATGACGGGTCTGACAAAATTTCCTGATACCCAGTCATTCCTGTATTAAAAACTACCTCTCCAATAGAATTAGTATCTGCTCCAAACCCTTGCCCAATAAATACTGTACCATCTTCGAGAATCAGCTGTTTTTTCATGCGTGTACACTTTCCTTTCTCCAAACGATTTTTCCGGCCACAATCGTTGTTTCAGGCCATCCTTGACATTCCCATCCTGCAAACGGGGTATTTTTTCCTTTAGATAAGAAGTTTTCTGGATTGATAGTCTCACTTTTCTTTAAATCTACTATGACAATATCTGCTGTCTTGCCAATTGCTAATGTTCCTGATTCCAGCTTAAACGTTTCTGCTGGTTTATTTGTCAAAAAGCTGACCAGTTGCTGTAAACTCATGATGCCTTTTTTCACAAAGTGTGTATATAAAAGCGGAAATGCTGTTTCCAATCCGACAATGCCAAATGGTGCTAACTCCATCGACTGTGCTTTTTCTTCTGCTGTATGAGGAGCATGGTCTGTTGCAATGAAATCGATTGTTCCATCAAGCAAGCCCTCTATTAATGCAGCCCTATCGTCTTTTCCTCTTAAAGGCGGGTTCATTTTATAATTTGTGTCGATGCCTGGGATGTCCTCGTCACATAGTAATAAATGATGCGGTGATACTTCTGCCGTGACATTAATGCCTGCTCGTTTCGCATCTCTCACCACTCGGACTGATTCCTTTGTGCTAATATGACAAACATGGTAGTGACAGCCTGCAGCCTCTGCTAGCAAAACATCCCTTGCTATATGTACAGATTCACAGACAGATGGAATTCCATTGAGGTTGTTCGCCTTAGAAAAATTTCCTTCATGGACAGATCCTTTATTTATGAGTGTGTTGTCTTCGCAGTGAGCTACAATCGCCATATCAAGACTTGCTGCAAGCTTCATCGCTTCGAGCATTTTTCCTGCTTCTTGGATACCGACACCATCATCTGTGAATGCAAATGCTCCTAATTCCTTCAGAGCCTTAAAATCTGTGAGCTCTACGCCTAATTGTCTGATTGTAATGGACGCATATGGACGAACATGAACATTTGCTGTTTCTTTAATACGGTTCATCAAGTTTTGGAAGTTTTCGACTGTATCTGGAACTGGCCTAGTGTTTGGCATATTGGAGATTGTCGTGAAACCTCCTCTAGCAGCAGCCATTGTTCCTGTCGCAATCGTTTCTTTTTTCTCTCCGCCAGGCTCGCGTAAATGTACATGGACATCAATAAAACCTGGTGCTACAAGATTCCCATTCGCATCAATTATCTCCTCTGCAGCTGCATCAATTTGTGGAGCTATTTCAGCAATGACACCGTCTTTTATTAGAATATCCTGCGAAACGAATTCCCCTTTTTCATTAAGCAACTGGCCATTTTTGATAATCATTGACATGTACATTTCCTCCCTCAACTGATTGTAAAGATCTTTTTAATACTGCCATACGGATATATACTCCGTTTTCCATCTGTTTAAAAATTCTAGAACGTTCGCATTCCACTAATTCGTCTGCAATTTCTACATCGCGGTTGACTGGAGCAGGATGCATAATTATGCTGCCTGGTTTCATTCGCTTTTCTCTATCTTTTGTCAAACCATACATTTGATGGTAGGTTTCTTTTGTCCATGCCGCTTCTCCCTCATGTCTTTCATGCTGAATTCGCAGCAGCATAACAACATCGGAAGTTTCAATCGCTGTGTCGATATCCTCATAGTTTGCTTCTTTCAAGATGCTGTCATCAAACCATTCTTTCGGACCGGAAAATACTACGTTTGCTCCAAGTCTTGTCAACGCATCTGCATTTGACCTGGCAACACGGCTGTGTCGGATATCTCCGATAATGCTGATTTTTAAACCATGGAAAGATTTATATTCCTGTTTGATTGTCAAAAGATCCAGCAAGGATTGTGTTGGGTGATTTCCACACCCGTCTCCAGCATTGATGACTGGAATGTTAATTTTGCCGATTAGTTCCTGAAAATAATTATCTTCCTTATGACGGATGACAACACCATTCACTCCGATGCTTTCCAATGTCCGGACGGTATCATATAATGTTTCTCCCTTAACAACGCTAGAAGTAGTCGTTTCGAATGGGATGACCTCTACACCCAGCTTTCTTTCAGCTACTTCAAAACTGCATTTTGTTCTTGTACTAGGCTCAAAAAACAAATTTGCTAAGAATAACTGTCTGGCTGGCTTCCATTCCTTCCCTTCTGCAAAAGCTTGTGCTTCATCAAGTATTTCTTGTATTTCAAGCACTGTTAGTTCCGAGGTTGTTAATAAGTTTTCCATTATTTAGTGCCTCCTTCATGGACTTTGTTGCTGTCATCTTGTTTTTTTGGGCAAAAAAACACCCATTCTTTGAAAAAATGGGTGCTAAAGTTGAATTTATTTGGCTAATGATCCGTTTTTAAGCCTGCGTAAATAAACGGATACCTTTAGCCTAACCTTCAACACCCTTATAAGTCTCTCTGTACTTGTTTAAAAGGTGTAACTTATTTAGTTTCCTCTGCTGCTTCGAACAAGTCGTCGCTAGCCTTTTCTCTTCCTGGCAGGACATAGTTTAAGATGATGCCAAGAATTGCTGCAAGTGCCATGCCTTCTAGTTTAAAATCAGAGCCGATATGAATCGAAGCTCCACCGATTCCTGTAACTAAGATTACGGATGCAATCACAAGATTTCTGTTTTTTGAGAAGTCCATTTTTGCATCTACTAAAATTCTCAAACCGGATGATGCGATGATTCCGAACAATAGAATCGACACACCGCCCATTACAGGTGTAGGGATCGACTGAATCAGTGCTGTAATCTTTCCGATGAACCCGAACAGGATTGCCAATACCGCTGCTCCTGCAAGAACATAAACACTGTATACTCTTGTTATTGCCAAAACGCCGATGTTTTCACCGTAAGTTGTTTTTGGCGGTCCACCAATCAAGGAGGAGATTAGTGTTGCTGTTCCATCACCTAAAATACTGCGATGAAGACCTGGGTCTTTAATATAATCTTTTCCAACAACTTTGCTTAATACAAGCTGATGGCCGATATGCTCTGCGAGTGTAACAACCGCAACCGGTACAAACAATGCCAGGATGGCTGTGTTTATTGTTAGATCATAATCCCTAAATGGAAGGATGAAATCTGGCATCGCGATCCATTTGGCATCAATGACACCTTGGAAATCAACAACTCCAACTGCTAAAGCATATATATAGCCAACTATGATTCCCGCTAGAATCGGGATGAAGCTGAAGACCCCTTTTCCGAAGATTGTGAACAGGATTGTTGCAAGCAGTGTAACTAATGCTACTGATAAATATAATAAGCTGTATTGTTGATCTGGTGTTCCATTATTCTCATACATTGCCTGGCCGACTGCCGTTCCAGCAAGTGCGAGCCCAATGACCATGATTACTGGTCCAACCACAATCGGTGGCAGCAAGTTCATAATCCAGCGGTAACCAGCCTTTTTGATGATTAACGCAACGATACCGTATACAAGCCCTGCTATGAACGTTCCAATCATCGCAGCTGCCGGGCCGCCAAGATTCTGTGCTGCAATCATTGGTGCTATAAAGGCAAAGGAGGAGCCTAAATAGGCAGGAACTTTAAATTTTGTAATAAGGAGGAAAGCCAGTGTTCCAAGTCCGCTTGAAATCAGTGCAATAGCAGGACTTAATCCGATTAAGTACGGAACTAGCACTGTTGATCCAAACATGGCGAATAAGTGCTGTAAGCTTAAAGTAATCCATTGGGATGCATTTGGTTTGTCTTTTATGCCGAGTATTGGCTTTGTTTGATTCATATTTGTTCCCTCTTTCCATCTATGGTGCATTTACTTAGTATGTGTTGTTAGTATACGCAATTCCAATAAAAAACCCCTTTTCTGCATAGCGAAAAGGGGTTTTTTGCAGGTGAAAGTACACCTGTTACATAACTCCCCCTTTTCAGCCTCTCTGGACTGTCATTAAAAAGGGCTGTATTTAATTTTCGTATATATTTACTTCATCTTGTCCATCAACTTCCTGCAGCTCAACGACAATCTTTTCTGAGCTTGAAGTCGGAATGTTTTTGCCGACATAATCAGCGCGGATTGGAAGCTCTCTGTGTCCTCTGTCCACAAGGACTGCAAGTTGTATCGAAGAAGGTCTTCCCACATCCATCAGTGCATCCATTGCTGCGCGGACTGTCCTACCTGTGTATAAGACATCGTCTACAAGGATAACCTTAAGATCTTCGATGCTTGTCGGGATATCAGAACCTTTAACAAGCGGCTCTTGATTCTCCGTCTTTTTGCTTAAGTCATCGCGGTAAAGGGTAATATCCAGTTCTCCAACTGTTACGCTTTTGCCTTCAATTTGTGATATTTTTTCTGCAAGGCGGTTTGCGATATAGATACCTCTCGTCCGGATACCGACTAATATGCAGTTCTCAATTCCTTTATTCTTTTCAATGATTTCGTGCGCAACTCTTGTTAAAGCTCTTCGAATTGCTTGGTCATCAAGGACTTGGGCCTTTTGTGACATCTGCATCACCTTTTTTCCTAAAATAAAAATCCTCCCACCTAATTTTCGGTGAGAGGACAGACCGATAGCATAACAAATTGCTACCTAATGAAACAAATCCGATACCTTCTCAACCTCACAGGATTGACTTAAAGGACTTATTTAATTAAGTTAATTTTATAATAGAGCTCGAATTTTGTCAACGATTATTTATGATATTATCTAGCAGCTCTTCGAAGTCAGCTGGAAGCGGTGCTTCAAATTCAATATATTCTCCTGTTCTCGGATGGTCGAAACCAAGTATGCCGGCATGAAGTGCCTGTCCGCCAATGTCGAGTGTCTTTTTCGGACCATACTTTGGATCACCAGCAAGAGGGAAGCCAATATATTTCATATGAACACGAATTTGGTGGGTTCTTCCTGTTTCAAGCTGGCATTCAATGAATGTAAATTCATCCATGCGCTCCAAAACGTGAAAATGTGTAACAGCATGCTTTCCATTATCGACAACAGCCATTTTTTGGCGGTCCTTTTGGTCTCTGCCAATCGGTGCGTCAACTGTACCGTAATCATGAGGAATGCTTCCATGAACAAGTGCCTTATATTTTCTTGTCACTGTTTTTGCAACAAGCTGATTCACAAGGCTTTCGTGGGCAGCATCATTTTTTGCAACCATTAAAAGTCCTGAAGTATCTTTATCAATGCGATGGACAATACCAGGACGCATTACTCCGTTGATACCAGATAAATCTTTGCAATGTGCCATCAAACCATTAACAAGTGTCCCGCTCACATGACCGGGTGCGGGGTGGACAACCATCCCTTTTGGTTTATTGACGACAATCACATCACTGTCTTCATAATAAACATCAAGATTCATCTCTTCCGGCATAACGTCAAGCTCTGTCAGCTCTGGAATTTCAATGCTGATAACATCATTTAATATTCCTTTATACTTCGTTTTCACTGTATTGCCGTTAACGGTCACATGGCCATCCTTAATCCATTGCTGCACTTGTGTACGCGACCATTCTTTGTTGATAGATGAAACGATCTTATCTATTCTTTCATTTACCTGTTCACTCTGAACGATATGTTCCCTTTTTTCCATTCTCTTTCTCCTTCTTTGCTTCTCTTTCCTCCTTTAGCATCACAATGATAAGCAATATAACACCAATTACTAAAGATGAGTCTGCAATATTAAATATAGGAAAATCATAATTGAAGATATACGTATTTACGAAGTCCACGACATACTGATGTCTGATGCGGTCTATAAAGTTTCCGATAGCTCCGCCAAGAATCAGGCCTAAGGAAACGCCATAAAGCAACTTGCCTTTTGCACCTGTTTGGATGAAATAAATGATGCCGACAATAACAACTGCAGTAATGATATAGAAAAAAGTCATTTGCCCTTCTAGAATTCCCCAAGCAGCACCGCTGTTGCGATGAGATGTTATATAGAAGAAATCCTCTATGACAGTAATGCTATCTCCAAGTTCCATCTTTGTTGCGACAAGCCATTTTGTCCATTGATCCAATGCAATGATTATAAGTGCAATTATGTAATAAAACACTAAAGTTTCCTCCAATCTCGAGTCTCCTTTAGCATTTTAGCATAAACTCCTTAAAAACGATAGCTTGTGCCGTCTTGAAGCATGTTTTTCTAACATAAGTTATTTCTAGTGTAAGGACTTTCTGTAGAAGGTTTGCATATGTTCCAAATCTTTTTTTGTTTTAATAGTGGGCACTAGCTGCAATATATCTGCGGGAATCAACTCCCCGGATAATTCGCATGTTCCGAATTGGCCGTTCTCGAGCCTGCGCATCGATTCTTCCACGTCGGAAAGCTCTGCCTCAATATAGTGGTTTATTTTTGAAGATCTTTTAACTCTAAGTGTGGCTTCTAGTTCTATTTGTGTCATACGGAGTTCTGTATAAAGCTTTTCAACATCAAGGTTCATGGCTAAATTCCTCCGTTTCTATGTTGTTAAAGATAGCTTTTCCAATTAGTCGGTCAAAAACCGACTTAACTTTTAACAGGCATAACAACAATTTACGGAGGTGGAAGATTTTTTAGTTAGAGGGAAAACTGCCCAAAAAAAACACTCCGGCAAATAATGCCGGAATGTCTCCCTATTAATAATTTTCCTGTACTACAGTTGCACAGCGGGCACATAATGTTGGATGTTCTTCGACAGTTCCTACATCTGTAGTTACTGTCCAGCATCTATCACATGTTTCTCCTTCTGCTTTTGAAACAACAATAGCAGTATTTTCTAATTTCAATGCATTGTCTGGAGCCTCATCAAACTTACCAGCAATTTCAAAGCCTGACACGATGAACAGCTGTTTCAAATTCTCCTGGATGGAAACAAGCAATTCTTTTGCATCTTCACGTACATATAGAGAAACTTTCGCTGCAAGTGATTTACCGATTACCTTTTGGTTGCGGGCTTCTTCTAGAGCCTTCAGAACGTCATCTCGCAAGTCCATGAATTTGCTCCATTTTTCAGTAAGGGCTTGTGCATTGTCATATTCCACATATGTTGGGAAATCTGTCAACTGTACACTTTCTTCTTTTACGGATGTAATATGCTCCCAAACTTCTTCTGCTGTATGCGGAAGGATTGGGGCCATTAATTTAACTAAGGCAATCAAGCTTTCATACAACACAGTCTGAATTGCTCTTCTTTCATCATTATTTGTCGCTTCAATATAAAGAACATCTTTTGAGAAATCAAGGTAGAAAGAGCTTAAGTCTAGTGTACAGAAATTGTTGATCTCAGAGTAAATATTGGAGAACTCATATTTATCATAGGATTCTGTAACATTTTTGATCAGATTGTTCAGCTTAACGAGCATATATTGATCTACTTCACGCAAGTTTTCATACGCAACAGTATTCTCTGCTGGGTTGAAATCAGCTAGATTTCCAAGTAAGAAACGGAATGTGTTTCTAATCTTGCGGTAACCTTCTGTTACTTGTTTTAGAATGGCATCAGATACACGTACGTCTGCTTGGAAATCAACTGAAGCTACCCATAAGCGCAGGATATCTGCACCAAGCTGATTCATTACTTTGGCAGGAACCATGACGTTTCCAAGAGACTTACTCATTTTTCTACCTTCACCGTCTAAAACGAAGCCATGGCTCAATACACCTTTATACGGTGCTTTACCTGTTACAGCGACAGCTGTAGAAAGTGAGGAGTTAAACCAGCCGCGATATTGGTCAGAACCTTCTAAATAAAGGTCTGCTGGCCTTTGCAAATCGTCTCTTTCTTCTAGAACAGATTGATGTGAGGAACCAGAATCGAACCATACATCCATGATATCTGTCTCTTTTGTAAAGTTGCCATTCGGGCTTCCAGGATGTTCGAAACCGTCTGGAAGAAGTTCATTAGCTGTTCTCTCAAACCAGATATTTGAACCATGTTCTCTAAACAGATTAGAAACATGCTCAATTGTTTCATCTGTTATAATGCTATCGCCATTTTCGGCATAAAAAACAGGAATCGGAACGCCCCATGCACGCTGTCTGGAAATACACCAGTCGCCGCGATCGCGAACCATATTGAATAATCTTGTTTCGCCCCATGCTGGAACCCATTTTGTTTCTTTTACTGCATCAAGCAAGTCTTGTCTGAAATCTTTAATTGATGCAAACCACTGTGCTGTCGCACGGAAAATAACTGGTTTTTTCGTTCTCCAGTCATGCGGGTAAGAGTGTGTAATGAATTTCAGCTTCAATAATGCGCCAGCTTCTTCTAATGCTTCTGTGATCGGCTTGTTTGCTTTATCATAGAATAACCCTTCAAATCCTGGGGCCTCTTCTGTCATAACACCTTTATCATCTACTGGACAAAGAACTTCAAGATTATACTTTTGACCAACAATGAAGTCGTCCTCACCGTGTCCTGGTGCAGTATGAACACAGCCAGTACCAGCATCTGTCGTTACATGCTCGCCAAGCATTACTAGTGATTCACGGCCATATAATGGGTGAGCTGCTTTAATATATTCCAATTCAGATCCTTGAACTTCTTGAATGATAGCTGCTTCTTCCCATTCAACTTCTGCTTTTACTGCTTCAAGCAAGTCTTTAGCTACCAAATATTTATGTCCCTTTTCTTCAACTACAACATAAGTCAAGTCAGGGTGAACAGAAATACCAAGGTTTGCAGGAATTGTCCATGGTGTTGTTGTCCATATAACAATTTGCACGTCTTCAGCAAGCACGTCTTTCCCATCTTTTACTTTAAAACCAACATAAATGGATGGAGATTGCTTGTCATGGTATTCAATTTCCGCTTCTGCTAGAGCAGACTCACTTGTTGGAGACCAGTAAACCGGCTTTTTCCCTTTGTAAATATAACCTTTTTTCGCCATTTCGCCGAACACTTTAATCTGTTGTGCTTCGTATGCAGGCTTTAATGTGATATATGGGTTTTCCCAATCTGCACGAACACCTAGGCGTTTGAACTGTTCTCTTTGGCTGTCAATTTGGCCAAGTGCGTATTCTTCACACAGCTTACGGAACTCAGCGATTGTCATTTCTTTCCGTTTAACACCTTTGTTTGTCAAAGCTTGTTCAATTGGCAATCCATGTGTATCCCAGCCAGGAACGTACGGTGCTTGGAAACCTGTCATAGACTTAAAGCGCACGATGAAATCCTTCAAAATTTTATTCAGCGCATGTCCAATATGGATATCTCCATTTGCATATGGAGGTCCGTCATGCAAAACATAAAGCGGACGGCCACTAGTGCGTTCTTGTACCTTTTCATAAATATTCATTTCATTCCATTTTGCTTGAATCTCAGGCTCACGGTTTGGCAAGTTTCCTCTCATTGGAAAAGCCGTTTTCGGCATGAGCAAGGTATCTTTATATTCCATTGAAAATCCTCCAAATAATGTTCTAAATTCATGTTTTTCGAAGCAAGGGAAGTTTTAAATCGTTTTTCGGCATAAAAAAAACTCCTCATCCCAAAAAGGGACGAGAAGGTTTTATTCTCCCGCGGTACCACCCTTATAGATAGAATAACTATCCACTCAAGCATTTTTTAACGGTTATGAACCGCCTTTTCTTACTAAATAATTTCAGAAAAGGACTCAAGGGTGATATTCCAATTCCCGCTTATGCCAGGCTTCCACCGTCCCCGACTCGCTTAAAATAAGCAACAGCAATTGTACTGTCCCTATCAACGTAGGCATGAATATTGTTTTGTGTACAAATTATAGGCTATTAACAGACGCTTAGTCAAGTTCTCTGTTATTATTTCGTTGAATTCAGCTCAGATGCATCTAGCTCATATTCGAGCAGGTGATCCCAGTCATCGTTGTTCAGCATATCAAGCTGCGCTTCTATCAGCATTTTAAAACGTGTGCGGAACACTTTAGACTGCTTTTTTAACTCTTCAATTTCCAAAGCAATTTTTCTTGCTTTTGAAAGTGATTCGTTAATAATGCGGTCAGCATTTTTTTCTGCTTCTTTAATGATCAGCTTCGCTTCTTTTTGAGCGTTTCGCTTCACTTCCTCAGCTGCCTCTTGTGCAACAACGATTGATTTATTTAATGTTTCTTCTATATTATTGTAGTGCCCGATGCGGTCATCTAATTCACTTAGCCTTGCATCTAGTTCTTTTTTCTCACGAATTATATTTTCATAGTCCTTGATTATTTGGTCTAAAAACTCATTTACTTCATCTTCATCATAACCGCGAAATCCTTTGCTGAATTCCTTATTGTGAATATCCAACGGTGTTAATGGCATAATGCCACCTCCCAAACTTCAATTTCTTATGTATTTTTCGACAGCTTTCTAAGTATTCCTGCATTTTCAAAGAACAAACGCCAAAAAAACAGGAAGTGAGACAAATTATACTGTTGGAAATATTGTAACATAGATAAAGTATAAATAACTATTGAATTTTGGAATGACATCAAAAATATTAGTGTTTGTAAAACAAATGACTAATTATTTTAATTTGCCGATTACAATGCGCCATTTATCCTTTTTAGTTTTTCCTTCCAGCGATTTGATAACAGACCTGCCGTAGCCTCTGACGGAAATTACATCTCCCTCCTCACAAGTAAAGGAGATGTTTTCCACTGTACCCCAATTCACTTTCACGTGACTGGCAGCAATATAGCCTTGGGCCTTTTGTCTCGAAATATTGTAAATAGCTGCAATGGTCGCATCAAGCCTTAATGAGGTAAGTGTTGTGCTTGTCTCTACCCATTCTTCCTCTTGAGCAATCGCCTTCTCCCATACAATTGGACTTAACGATACCTTTGCTTTTCCAATAGAGTCAAGCTGTAAGCGGATGTAATCTTCTATTTCCTTACAAATAATCAACTGGACATCGCCATCCTTAATGAGAATATCGCCGAATTTACTGCGCGATAATCCTAATGACATAATGCTCCCAAGTACTTGCGGATGCTCAATCGTAACAAACTTTTTCGCATATTCGATGT
>JAPSHL010000002.1 GCA_031179905.1 Bacillus sp. (in: firmicutes)
TTTTTACAATCCAAAATTCTCATTGGATTTTTTTCAAGACGGTTTTGGCAGTCCGTACAGAATTCGCCGATGCTTGGCTTAAAGTGGTTGATAAGGGCATCTCTGTGTGCGAGTCTGCTATCCTTGTCTCCAAGACTGTTTACAACGAGCTTCAGCTTTGAAAGCCCTAGTGATTCATATACTGTAAATGCAAGTGCCATAACTTCTGCATCAATTGCTGGATCCTTGCTGCCGATTGCCTCTACACCAAACTGAACAAATTGGCGGAAACGGCCTGCTTGAGGACGCTCATAACGGAACATTTGACCTAAATAGAATAGTTTAACTGGCTGTGTTGGCAATCCGAACATTTTGTTCTCGACAAAGGAGCGAACAACAGAAGCAGTGCCTTCTGGTCTTAATGTCAGGCTTCTTTCTCCTCTATCTTCAAATGTGTACATTTCCTTTGTGACGATATCTGTCGTATCTCCTACACTGCGCAGAAACAGCTCTGTGTGTTCAAAAATAGGTGTTCTTATTTCACTATATTGAAATCTGTCGCAAAGCTCTTTAATACGTTTTTCAATATATTGCCATTTTTCCACTGTGCCTGGCAGAATATCTTGCGTTCCTCTTGGAATATTTATTTGCATATTTTTATCCTCCTGTTTTGGCTTATGTATCGGAATTGTAGGGGGCTGGTTACATTAAAAAAGCAAACAAAAAAATCCCGCCCCTTGTATATCAAGAAATATACAAGGGACGAGATTTATATCCCGTGGTGCCACCCTAATTGAAGAACTGAAATGCATCTTCCACTTTGCAGTTAACGCCTGCTAACGTTTCATACCTAGTAATGTTTTTCAAAACATTTTCAGAAGAAAACCTACGGAGTGTTCGTTCATTAAGTCATCATGCAGAAATGCTTCCAGCCTATGGCATTTCCTCTCTTTTCATGTGTATCTTAACTACTTTTCTCCCTCATTGGCTTTTTTAATTTATCCCTTATTATTTTATTAATAATAATCAGAGATGAAATGATTGTCAATAGCCTTTTCCCTTGTCTATACTTTAATATCTGCCAATCTGCTTTTTCAGTTTTCTTGCTTCTCCTACAGATAACCCAAACTCCGAAGCAAGCTCAACTGCCGTAGAGTGTGCTTCCTTTTCAATAAAATCATGAAAGTCCACACCGAGTAATTTCGAGCCTACATCATGGGTTTTTATACTTTTTTCACCAAATCTCATTGTTTTCACCCTTTTTCTTATTAATTTTTCTTATTAATTTTTATTATTATCCCCATGAGTAAAAAATTTTTTCATCATATGTTATATTTATTGTCTAAAATTGAAAATAAAAAGAGAAAAGTTATCAAAGGAGATTGAATCCTAAAAGAGGAATGTATTAAAATGCAAATAACTATGTTTTTTAAGCGGAAGGAGGAAAAGCTTTCAAATGATAAAGAAACAGCATATATGGCTAATTCCCATTATGATGCTTATGCTGGTTCCCGCTATCCAGGTAAAAGCAGAAAGCAGCCAATCCGTGCACTCGACGACAGTCCTTAATATAAGAGAAGGCCCAAGCCTTGAAGATCCAATTATCGGAAAAACTGAATCTGGTACTAGCTACAAAGTGCTTGCTGACAATGGGGATTGGGTGGAAATCGATATTGGAAACGGACAAGCAGGCTGGGTGGCAGCCTATTTAGTGACAAAGTCCGAGACTTCAAGTTCGGAGGACGACAATTCACAAACAGACAGCATAACAGCTACAAAAGGTACGATTTCCGAAAATGGGGTAAGAATGCGAAAAGGACCTGGAACCAATTATCAAGTTATCACGACGCTTAGCATAAACATGCCTGTAACTATCCTTTCTAATGAGGGTAACTGGACAAAAATCCATTCTGAATCAGGCACCGGCTGGGTAAACAGCCAATACGTTGTCGATGAAAATCAAGACACTGCAGAAGCAACTGAGGTTTCATCAGCAGACAGTCAAACTGCGATAGTAGCAGAGGACGATATAAATGTTCGTGATACAGCTTCTTTAAATGGAGAAGTTATCGGTAAACTGGCAAAAGGAACTGTCATACATATAGTGGGGGAGAATGGAGATTGGGCTAAAATCCAATTCTCCGGCAATACTGGCTGGGTTTACCAAAACTTGCTGGAGTCTGGCAGCGAAGTAGAAAAAGGCTCAAAAAAGTCAATTGATACATCTATTACTATCCTGCATGATGGGACAAATATACGAAGCGAGGCATCTGTCCATGCATCAGTACTGTCTATTGCAGGTGAAGGAGATTCATATAAAGCAACAGAAGAGGTAGGCGACTGGTATAAAATCGAGCTTACAGACGGTCAAGTAGGCTATGTTGCTAGTTGGATAGTCACAGAATCTGCTGAAAAGCAACCAGCCGCTGCTTCCACACAAGACAGCGGGGAAAAAGGTGATTTGAAAGGAAAAACAATCGTCATCGATCCAGGCCATGGCGGTAAAGACAGCGGAACAATCGGAGCTGTCGGCACACTGGAAAAAACACTGACGATTCGTACAGCCAACCTCCTTGCTGAAAAATTGCAGGCTGCTGGCAGCAAAGTAGTTTTCACAAGACAAAATGATGTTTTTATTACACTGCAGGATCGTGTCAATATGAGTAGCTTCTATAAAGCAGATGCATTTATCAGCATCCATTACGACAGCATTAAAGACAGCAATGTCAGAGGGATGACAAGCTATTATTACAGCTCCTCGCAAAAGGAGCTTGCGAATGTGCTGCATGAAAGTATTATTGAAGCAACCCAAATGAAGGATAGGGGTGTCAGAAAAAACGATTATTTTGTACTAAGAGAAAACACTCAGCCTGCAACGCTTTTAGAGCTGGGCTATTTAAGCAACCAGCAAGAAGAAGGGCTTGTATCCTCGCAAAAATACCAGGAGACTGTTTCTGCCGCTATTTATGAAGGGCTTGAAAACTATTTCCAATGATAAGAAAAACCGTCCCATTTGGGACGGTTTTTCTATTTGCTTTCAAGTATAAGGGTAACAGGGCCATCATTAACCAATGAGACATCCATCATTGCACCGAAAACACCTGTTTCGACAGGCAATCCCTTTTCCCTTAACAATATATTAAATTGATCGTATAAATTTATTGCATAATCCGGTTTGGCCGCATTCATAAAATTCGGCCGTCTCCCTTTTCGCGTATCTCCATACAGGGTAAACTGGGAAACAGACAAAATCGAGCCCTCAACATCTAATATGCTATGGTTCATTTTGCCCTCTGAGTCTTCGAAAATTCTGAGATGGGCAATTTTATCTACAAGCTTTGCGGCATCCTCGACTGTATCATCATGTGTGACTCCAACGAGCAGCATATAGCCCTTCTCGATTTGGCCAACCGTTTTTCCTTCTACTTCTACTTTAGCTTCTTTCACTCTTTGCAAAACGATACGCACGCTGATTCTCCTTAATTCATGATTCTACGAACAGAATAGACATCAGGTATTTGTTTAATCCTCTCCACCACTTTATGGAGATGATTGACATTCAGTATGAGAATAGACATCGTAATAGTTGCCATTTTATTGCGATCAGATTTGCCTGATACGGCAGAAATATTAGTTTGCGATTCGTTAACCGCCTGAAGCACTTCATTTAAGAGTCCTCTTCTGTCATAACCGCTTATCTCAATTTCTACATTATATTCCTTCCGATCATTCAAGGCTGTTTCCCACTCAACAGGAATAAGCCTTGCCTTTGCATCCTCTGTATCAATATTAGTACAATCTGATCGATGAACAGATACGCCTCGTCCCTTTGTAATGAAGCCGACAATATCATCACCTGGCACTGGATTGCAGCAGCGTGACAGCCTAATCAGCAGGTTATCAATACCAGTTACTCTCACTCCAGAAGCGCGTTTTTTCGCACTTGGGAATGACTTTAGTTCTGCAACAGCGTTTGAGATTGTGGCAGATTGTTCCGCATCCCGTTTTCTGCGCCATTTCTCAGTAAGACGGTTTGCAACTTGGAGTGCTGTTATGCCATTGTAACCAACAGCCGCATACATATCCTCTTCACTCACAAAATTGAACTTTTCAATCACTGTTTTAATGTTATCAGGGGTAAGAATTTCTTTCAGATCGAACTCCATATTGCGGATTTCTTTCTCAACAAGCTCCTTGCCTTTTTCCACATTCTCCTCTTTGCGCTGCTTTTTGAAGAACTGCCTGATTTTATTTTTTGCTTGTGAAGTCTGGGCAATCTTAATCCAATCCTGGCTAGGTCCGTAAGAGTGCTTGCTTGTATGGATTTCGACAATATCGCCAGTCTTTAATTTATAATCAAGTGTAACCATCTTGCCGTTAACCTTAGCACCGATCGTTTTATTCCCAATTTCAGAGTGAATACGGTAAGCAAAGTCAATCGGAACTGAACCTGAAGGCAGCTCAAATACATCGCCTTTTGGAGTAAACACAAAAACCATATCTGAAAACAGATCAATTTTCAAGCTTTCCATAAACTCCTCAGCATTGATGCTGTCTTCCTGGAAGTCGAGAATTTCTCTGAACCATGACAGCTTCTCCTCAAAGGAAGATCCTTCATCGACTTTTTTTCCTTCTTTATATGCCCAGTGTGCTGCAATCCCGAACTCGGCAATTCGATGCATTTCTGTTGTGCGTATTTGCACCTCGAGAGGATCACCCTTCGGCCCAATCACTGTTGTATGCAATGATTGGTACATATTCGCTTTAGGCATTGCGATATAGTCTTTGAAACGTCCCGGCATCGGCTTCCAGCGAGTATGGATAATTCCGAGCACTGCATAGCAGTCTTTGATGCTGTTCACGACAATGCGCACTGCCAATAGATCGTAAATTTCGTTGAACTGCTTGTTTTGAAGCACCATCTTCCGGTATATGCTGTATATATGCTTTGGCCGGCCTGAAATGTCAGATTGAATTTTCACTTCACCTGTGCCTTCTCGTATTTCGGAAACGACTTCTTCTAAATATTGTTCACGCTCAGCGCGCTTCTTCTTCATCAGGTTAACAATTCGATAATATTGCTGTGGATTCATATAACGTAGAGCTGTATCTTCAAGCTCCCATTTAATTGTAGATATCCCTAGTCTGTGGGCTAATGGAGCGAAAATCTCAAGCGTTTCATTCGAGATGCGGCGCTGCTTCTCTGCAGGAAGATGCTTTAGCGTTCGCATGTTATGAAGTCTGTCTGCAAGCTTAATCAGGATGACTCTTATATCCTGCGCCATTGCAACAAACATTTTGCGATGGTTCTCTGCTTGCTGTTCTTCATGGGATTTATATTTTATTTTCCCTAGTTTCGTAACGCCGTCAACGAGCATGGCCACTTCATTGCTGAAGGTATCACTTATATCCTCTAAAGTGATCTCTGTATCTTCAACAACATCATGGAGAAAACCTGCAGCAACGGTAGCCGGGTCCATCTGCAAATCAGCAAGAATACCAGCAACCTGAATTGGGTGGATGATATATGGCTCCCCAGATTTTCTATATTGTTCACGATGAGCATTTTGTGCAAATTCATATGCTTGTTGAATGAATTCGGTATGCTCTTCGTTTAAATATCCTTTTGTCTTATCGATGACTTGTTCGGCGGTTAACACTTGATCATTCGCCATGTAATCACCTTTCATATTCCGAGTGTATTATTAGAATTTATCATAATTTCGACTATTTATCTATCCCGCTATATGTTTTTCCTTATATTGCATCATGCAATTTATAATAGAATTAAAACAATTTTAGAATGATTATTTCTATTATTAAAAAAAAGAGAGAGAATGTAAAGAGAATCCATGTAATTTTTTGCAAAACAATAGAATATTTGTCGAAAATAGTCGAAGGTTCTCGACTTTTTTCAATAAAAAAAGAGCGCCATTGCAGCGCTCCTTTTGGTTATTAATATTCCATTAATGTCAAGATATCATAGCCATCAAGGTTTTTGCGTCCTTCTAAGTAAGACAATTCAATCAGGAACGCAATCCCTGCTACGACACCGCCCAATTCTTCTACAAGCTTGATTGTAGCATCAATTGTACCGCCTGTTGCAAGCAAGTCATCTGTAATAAGCACTCGTTGACCTGGCTTGATTGCATCCTTGTGGATAGTCAGCACATCTTTACCGTATTCCAAACCATAAGAAACCTTAATAGTTTCTCTTGGCAGCTTTCCTTCTTTACGAACTGGCGCAAAGCCAAGTCCTAATGAATAAGCGACAGGGCAACCGATGATAAATCCGCGTGCTTCTGGTCCGACAACAATATCGATTTCTTTTTCTTTAGCGTACTCTACGATTTTGTCTGTTGCGTATTTATATGCTTCACCATTATCCATAAGTGTGGTAATATCTTTGAAACGAATGCCCGGTTTTGGCCAATCTTCCACAATTGTTACATACTGTTTTAAATCCATTCTTGCACTTCCTCCTCATTCTTAACGGATTTCTGAAGAATAAGATCAAACCAATTCTTTAATTGCTCATAAGACGAGTATATTAATTCATTTTCGAGCGAAAATTGTGCTTGTTTCTGTTGAAAAGAAGGAGACTCTGTTAAATCTCTTCTATTGCTATTCTTATTCAGCGAAATAAACCCATCCTTCATTGTAACAAAATTCAGCTCAAAAAACACCTTTGACATAAAAACAATTGTTTCTTTGCTCCAGCCTTGACGTTTAGCAAGCTCTCCGCCGTATTTTTTGAGGTCAAAACCATTTTGCTTCGCAAGGAAAGCATAATACCATTTAAAATGATCCCTTGTCGGCATGGTACTGAAAAAGTCGCTGTCTTGCTTAAAAAAGCTTGCATATATGCGCTCAGGAGCAGTACTAGCTAGCAATTGTTGGACAATTTCTTTACTGCTCGGAAAGTCTGCCAATACTAGTATGCGATTATCGGTTTGGAAGGATGCTGC
This sequence comes from Bacillus sp. (in: firmicutes), assembly GCA_031179905.1. Lineage (GTDB taxonomy): Bacteria > Bacillota > Bacilli > Bacillales > Cytobacillaceae > Niallia. The sequence continues at coordinate 6,948 of JAPSHL010000002.1, forward strand.
ATCATCAAGATTTTCAATAATTTTATAATCAGAAATTGTTTTAAGCGTTTCAGGTGTTGCGGAATCTCCTTGAAAGAAAATCCATGTTGCACCTTTTCCTGAAATGGCTGAGGCTAGCTTTTCCATATTGCGAATACCTCGATAATCGAATAGCTGCCAATGTTTTACAGCAATATCCTGTATAAACATTTGCGGCTTTTTTATATTATTCCATTCATTGATAGAAAGCTGTCCTAATACAGACACTTTTGCACTTGGTGATATATGGTCGTATAGATCACCAATACCAAATCCAATTCCATCAAGGCTGCTGTCTCCCTGCTGAAATTGCACCTTTAAATGATTTTGGTTGGCTCCTATTTTCCTCATTGTGCCAATTTCTACTTGATCAATGACTATCCGGGGCTTTGCATTATCGACTCCAAACGGCGCAAGCAGCTGCATTTCCTCGATTGCATTTAAATGAGCATCTTTTAAATCAATCTCCATATCAACAGTTGTCAACGGAACTAAATCATCAAGACGAAGCTGTTCAAAAGCAAGTTTATTCAAACGCTGGCGAAGTTCATCCACATCACCTAGCGCAAGCGTCATTCCTGCTGCCATCGGGTGTCCGCCAAAATGCGGAAGAATTTCCCTGCATGTAGACAGATTCTGATACAAATCAAAACCGACAATACTGCGCGCCGAACCTTTCGCAATCCCTTTTTCCTGGTCAAAACCAAGGACAATTGTCGGCCTGTAAAATTTCTCGACTAATCGTGAAGCCACTATGCCTACCACGCCTGGATTCCATCCCTCTTTGCCAACGATAATCACTCGGTTTTCTTCCAGTGGATATAATGACTCGACTTGTTCAATTGCCTCGTCTGTAATTTGATTCACGATTGCTTGACGTTCCTTATTTATTGCTTCCATTTCTTCTGCAAGAGATGCGGCAAGGTCTGGATCTTCTGTTAAAAGAAGCTCAACCGCAGGATCAGCACTGTCGAGCCTCCCAACAGCATTTATCCTAGGTGCAATCATAAATCCTATTGTTTCCTCATCTATCCCGTTTGCTTCTGTCTTCATCTGTTTCAGTAAAGCCTTTAAACCGATGTTAGAAGTCTGCTTCAGCTTCTTGATTCCATGTTTGGCAATAATCCGATTTTCCCCTGTCAGAGAAACAAGGTCCGCAATCGTCCCAATTGCTGCAAATTGCAGAAGATGCTCGGGCAGTTCGCCGTATAACGCATGAGCGACTTTCAAAGCAACACCGACTCCGGCAAGCTCATGGAATGGATAATCACTGCCTTCCAACCTTGGATGGATGATTGCTAACGCGTCTGGAAGCACTGGTCCAGGCTCATGGTGGTCTGTAACGATATAGTCTATTCCAAGCTCCTTAGCAACATCTGCTTCCTTTACAGCAGCTATTCCTGTATCCACTGTAATAATCAATTTAATACCGATGTTAGCTGCATATTGGAAAGCCCCTTCATTTGGTCCATAGCCTTCTGTAAAACGATTAGGTATATAAAATTGAACATTGGCGCCCATATCCTCCAATGTTTTCATCATGACAGTCGTACTTGTTACACCGTCCGCGTCATAATCGCCAAAAATTAGGATTGGCTCTTGTCGTTCAATTGCTTCTTTTATGCGGTTTACTGCTGTATCCATGCCCTTCATCAAAAATGGGTCATGAAACTCGTCTATGCTGTATAAAAATTTTTTTGCCTTTTCAAGGCTATCATATCCTCTGTTTACGAGTAAACTTGCTACTAGAGGTGTGATTTTCAGCTGATCTGCTAGTATTGCAGCATTATTATTGTCTTTTTTTTCTGTAATCCATCTAGATTTAGGATGAAGCATCTTATCACCTCAATCTATCATTATACAAGTATGAGTTATTCCTTTCAATGTTTGATAGTGGAAGAAGCTGATGAGATTTCATATAAAAAAGCTTATGCATGCGTTGGCATAAGCTTTTCATTATAACGGTCATTTTGTTGGAGCAGAAATTGGATCTGCTTGTTCTATACTGCCAGGCTGTATTGGTTCAAGCTCCTGAATGCGTATTTTAAGTGCCTCGTTTTCCTTTTTAGCCGTCTTCCATTTTCTTTGGAGTGAATATATTTTTATCAAGCCTGCAGAGCCAATCATAAGCCCTCCAAGCAATACGGAAATCAAGATAACGAGGATGAGAGGCCACTTTCCGGTTCCAAACAGATAGTTCACTGTAACAGAATCAACATTTATTACAGCAAAAACAGCTACTATAAGTGCAAAAATAATTCCAAATAATAAGTTCCATTGTACTTTCATAAGACACCTCCAAAAATAAGTCCTTGTCTATAACTTTCCCTTAAGATGCAGGTAATAAACTAAAAGACAGAACCTTAAATTAAGGTCCTGTCTTTAGTCTTTCTTATACTTGCGGCTCATCCGAATTTTTTCGTTTCTCTTTAACTGTAATCAGAACGCCTTTTTTCTTAAGCTCTTTCCTCTTCCACACAAACCATAACTGGGATGCGATAAAGATAGAAGAATATGCTCCGCCAACTAAACCAATCAATAGAGCTAATGAGAAGTTTCTGATTGACTCGCTTCCAAAAATCAACAGAGCAATTACACAAATAACAACTGTGAGAACTGTATTGATGGAACGTGTAAATGTCTGGCGGATACTTGTATTGATAATATCTTTGATTTCCTTCGCTGTTGTGATTCTTTTCTTCTTCACCAGATTTTCACGGATACGGTCGAATGTAACAATCGTATCATTGATTGAATAACCGACAATCGTTAGTACTGCCGCAATAAAGGTAATATCAACCTCAAGTCTTGTAAAGCTGAAAATAACAATGATAAAGAATGCATCATGGAGCAACGCAATAATAGCTGCTAATGCCATGTATATTTCAAAACGGATTGTCACATAAAGGATGATCCCCAATGAAGCTAAAATAATGGCATAGAAAGCATTTTTGGCCAGCTCTTTTCCGACTGTAGGTGAAACAGTGCTGACATTCGGGTCTGAGCCGTATTTATCATGCAAAGCTGTTTTCAATTCTGCTACTTTGCTTTGGCTCAAATCACCTTTTATGCGAATCGCTGCTCTTTCGTTGTTTTCTCCAGAAATAGTGATATCATCTGCTGTAATATCGAGAGCTTCAAGATCTGCTTCCACTGCTTTTGTTGTTAAAGCTTTATCTGAGCTGATTTCCACCCTTGAACCTGCGGCGAAATCAATTCCAAGGTTAAGTTTGAACACAGCAATAACAATGATTCCTGCGACAACTAGTACGCTTGAAATGGTAAAGAACACATTTTTGTATTTTACAAAGTCAATACGGTCGTATTTCGTTGGCAATGTGAGTAACTCATAGTTTTCACCAATATCTTTAATATCCTTTTTATTAACACCAAACCATGACGGTCTCTTATTGAATGCTTTGCTGTTGACAACAAGTCCAAGTAAAAGCCTTGTTCCATATACCGCCGTGATAAAGCTCACGAGGATGCTGACAATCAGCAATGTCGCAAATCCTCTGACAGAGCTTGTCCCATAAGCAAACAAAATGACCGATGCAAGAATTGTTGTAAGGTTAGCATCAATAATCGTTGAAATCGAGTTCTTATTACCCGCTTGGAATGCCGATTTTAGCGTCTTCCCTACTTTAAGTTCATCCTTAATCCGTTCATATGTGATAATATTTGCGTCAACTGCCATGCCGACTCCGAGTATAAGTGCGGCTATTCCCGGCAGTGTCAACACGCCGTTCATTAAGTCAAGAACCAGCAGATTTAAGTATACATAGATAGACAGAGTGATTACTGCAATTAAGCCAGGCAAACGGTAATAGAGCAGCATAAATAAGAAAACAAGCCCTACACCAATTATACCCGCAAATACTGTTTCTTTAAGGGCCTGGTCTCCAAACTGAGCTCCAACACTTGTTGAATAAACCTCTGTCAGCTTTACAGGAAGAGCTCCAGCATCCAGAAGATCAGCCAATGTCTTTGCTTCTTCAAGCGTGAAGTTCCCTGTAATCGAAACTGTATCTGTGTTTAAAACACTGCTTACCATAGGATTAGACAGGAATTTAGGGTCGGCTTTTGTTGCCTCTTCCGCATATGAATCGCCTTCCTCATAATCAAGCCAGATGACAAGCGGGTTCCCAAGAACTGCTGTCGTTACGTCCTTGAATTTCTCTGCACTCTTAAGCTTTAGCGAGACACTAGGCTTTCCGTATTCATCGAAAACCTGTTCGGCACCGCCCTCCACCAAGTCAGAACCATCCATCAACTCCTTATCGTTAACATCGCGGAACGACAAGTTCGCTTCAGTCGACAGCAACTCCCGCGCCTTGTTCTGGTCGGTTATACCAGCAAGCTGTACACGGACACGATCTTTTCCTTCAATTTGAATGCTTGGTTCACTTACACCAAGCACGTTAATTCGCTTATCTAAGGCCTTAGCTGTACTGTTAAGAATATCTTCACTTATCTTTTGATCGCCTATTGGTTCTACTTTATAAAGAACCTCGAAACCGCCCTGGAGATCAAGACCAAGTTTAATATTCTTTAAAATATTATTTGTTGTTCCTCCCATCAATCCTGCAAAGACTACGACAATCAATAGGAAGGCAACTATTCTGCTCCGCTTTACCATTATGTATTTTTCCTCCTTGGTTATAAAAGGCATACATTAGCTCATATATACACCCTCGACAAGCTTAAGCCATCCTGACAGCATAGGCAGGACGGCAAGCACTATTCATTACAGAACTTGTTCATGAATTCTTAGTTTAAAGTAATAGAGTAGAGCTATTAAAACATTTTCTTTCTATAAAAAACATTATGAAACAGTTTATGATTGCTGTCAATTTGTACTATAAATTATCGATTTTCTTCACAATAAATTCACAATTACAAAATAGTATCTATCTTAACAGCTCCTTTTTCTCCTCCTCTGTTATTACCGAGAAATAGTCGTCTGCCTTGTAGGCTTCCACTGTGGCAAAATTCATGAAGTCTAATACTTTTACATTCATTATATCTTGAACAATTTCTGAAATCCTGTAGTCAGTTGACGGTTTCTTCCACCTCTTCTTAGTTAAGAAGAACCAGAATTCGTCCTCATCTATCGTGTCATAGCCTAGAAGATGGAATTCCTCCAGCTTACTCTTCAGCGCTGGCTTCACTTGATGGCGAAAATGATCATACAAATGCTCAGATGGCATCTTTTATAACAGCTCCTTTAACATGATGGTCCTTTTGTTCTCTTATCATAATCTCTTGTTAACCAATGATGAAACATATGTTTCTAATACATCAAAGCCTGCTCTTTCTAAATTCATTTATATACTTGTCATGCTTTGTCCACATGGATGCATATAGTTAATTGTATAGCAATATTCGTTATTTGAGAAGGCAGGGAAATAGAATGTCTAAGTTTTTAAAAGGCACCATTATACTGCTTGCAGCAGGACTCATCACAAGAGTATTAGGTTTCATCAATCGTATTGTTATTGCCCGGTTTATTGGGGAAGACGGAGTCGGGCTGTACATGATGGTATATCCCACACTTATCTTAGTCGTTACCATCACTCAACTTGGATTACCTGTCGCCATTTCTAAAAACGTGGCAGAAGCATATGCAGCCGGGAATCAGCGCAAAGTCAAATCTATTCTTGTTGTATCTTTATCGACAACACTTGGTCTTGCATTGGTTTTTACACCGCTATTATATTTGCTCGCTCCATTTTTGGCTGAAACATTATTTAACGACAGAAGAACATTAGTGCCTATGATGGCAATCGCACCGATTATACCTGTCATCGCTGTCTCTTCTGTACTAAGAGGTTATTTCCAAGGAAAGCAGACAATGAAGCCTGCAGCTGTTTCACAAGTAATTGAACAAGTTATCCGCATCACTTTAATTGCCGTTCTCACTAAAGCATTTTTGCCGATGGGAATTGAATATGCTGCTGCTGGAGCGATGCTCGCTGGGGTTATTGGAGAATTGGCTTCCCTCTTATACCTGCTGGCCTCTTTCAAATGGAAAAAAAGTTTTTCCCTCCGAAACAAGTTCTTGCAGTATATAGTTAAAGGAAAAACCACTTTCGAAGAACTAATGCAAATCGCCCTTCCGACAACAGGAAGCAGAATGATAGGAAGCGTAGCATGGTTTTTAGAGCCTATCGTTGTGGCGCAAAGCTTGGCTTTAGCTGGACTTACTGCAGTCAATGCCACGAAGCAATACGGTGTGTTAACAGGATTTGCTTTGCCCCTTTTAATGCTCCCTTCGTTTTTCACACAATCATTGTCCACATCCCTTGTTCCTGCCATAAGTGAAGCAAATGCTAGCAATCAAAAACAAAAGATTGATTATTTGTTGCAGCAAGCTTTAAGGTTCACTTTCATGACAGGCGGACTAGCTGTGATTGTGCTGTATGCATTGGCAGAGCCGTTAATGACTGTCATGTACGGCAGCACGAAAGGAACAACATTTATTTTGCTGATGGCTCCTTTTTTTATCTTGAACTACTATCAAGGCCCTCTGCAAGCGGCCCTGCAGGCACTTAACTTGGCGAGAGCAGCCATGATTAACAGTTTTATCGGAGCAGCTGTGAAAACTGCCGTTATCCTGGTTCTTGCCAGCAGGCCGGAGTTTGGTATTTATGGGGTGGCAATCGCTTTAATTGTTGGCTTTGTGCTAGTGACAATGCTTCATTTCGCTACCATTACTAAATCGATTGGATTTTCTATTTATGTGAAAGATTACGCCAAAATGCTTGCTGTCATCTTTCTTGCCGGGTACGCAGGAACATTTCTAGTTAAATTGAATTGGACAGACAGTCTTGTTTTAATGGTGGCTGCTGATACCATAATTATCAGCTTACTGTACCTAATTTTACTTTTTGCATTTAAGCTCATCAAAAAAGAAGATATTAGACGCATTCCTTGGATTGGACCTATATTGACAGCAAAATGAGGTTAGAGCATTGTCTCTACCTCATTTTTCCTCAAAATAATCTATATAGAATTTACCATCCTGGAAACTGCAGAAGGAAATCTTCTCTATTTTTATATGCCCCTGTTTTCTTAGCTCCTGTGTTAACCATGAATGATTTTTTCCGATTTCCTTAAGACTTGCATCTTGAATGACCCCATCGATAATTAAAGGTATTGTAATGCCGGACTTATTCGGCTCCTTTTCGAAAACAGACAGCTTTCCAGACGTTTCTAATATCGCAAATTCAACATCAGCAATATTGCGGACATCCTTTTCGCGAAGCTGCAAAAGTAAATCATCCATATTATAACGCTGGCTTTTCATTGCTTTTTCATCAATTTTGCCTTTATTAATGATGATAGTAGGCTTTCCGTCAATTAAATCACGGATTTTTTTACTTTTAAGAGAAAGGACTGCCAGACCAATCTGAATCAACAGCAGGATAAATATCGGTAATATAGTAGGAATTAAATCTGTTTTAATATCTTCAATAGCAGCAACTGCAATTTCTGCAATCATAATATATACAACTAAATCAAGTATACTTAATTCGCCAATTTCCCGTTTGCCCATCAAACGAAAAACGAGGACGATAATAGCATAAAGCAAAAGTGTCCTCAGCAAAATGATAATATATTCTTCCATAATAGTCCCTCCCAAAAAAAGATATCTTTATCAATTAAACAACCATTTTAGTTTCTTCTCCTAGATCATTTTTTATGCGAAGTAAATAAATTCCTGATTCTAATTAGGAAAGTTGGCGAATATGCTTGTACTAGTATGAAACACAAGATTGTACCTAAAAAAAGAAAACGGTTGAAAGGAGAGGTTTAAGATCGAAGAGAGCAAAAATGTCGGCAGTGCCGTATTATACGGCCTGATAGCGATCTTTACCCTGTTTATTACAAGCAGTATTGTCTTTTCTGTGCTGCTGAGATTCACCTCCATCCAGGAAGCATCCCTGCAATACATAATCACCGCTGTTTCCTTCATTACCTTGTTTGCAGGAGGATTTATCTCTGGTGGGAAAGGGAAGCAAAAGGGTTGGTTTCTAGGAGGTTTGACAGGCCTAATTTATTTCCTGATTGTGTTTATGTTCAGCTTTTTAGGCATGGATCAGCTCTTTACTTTCGAGCAGTTCATTTACCATGTATGCTATACGCTGATTGCGATGATGGGCGGCATATTAGGGGTAAATCTTTCGAAATCTTGATGCGTATTTTCAAAAAAAAGCTGGAAGCAATTTTGCTCCCAGCTTTTTTGTATTATGCTTTATCCAGAACAGTGCTGGAAGATTCTAAGACTTCACGAACAGCATTGCGGTCAAAAGTCAGACGGCTTCCGTCGGGCGACTTAACTACAACAGTGCCTTCATCGATTGCATCGACTGTGCCGCGAAGCCCGCCAATCGTGACAATCTTGTCCCCTTTTTTCAGATCACTCTGCATTTGCCTTACCGCTTTTTGACGCTTTTGCTGCGGACGGATAAGCAAAAAATAAAACAGAACAAACATTAAGATAAATGGTAATAGCCCCATAATTTGTGTCATTTATTTCCCCTCCTTTCAAGAATCCTCTATTTAAAAGTTTTTAGCGTTTGGCTTGTTGAAGCCATAGCGCTCAAAAAACTCTTCTTTGAAGTCCCCCAATCGATCTTCTCGAATCGCTTGTCTGACATTCTCCATTAAGTTTAACAGAAAATAGAGATTATGGTAAGATGTAAGTCTAATTCCGAACGTTTCATCACATTTAATCAAATGACGGATGTAAGCACGGCTGTAGTTTTTGCATGTATAGCAGTCGCATTCAGGATCCAAAGGACCAAAATCTCTTGCATACTTTGCGTTCTTAACTACTAGTCTGCCTTCACTTGTCATGCATGTGCCATTCCGAGCAATTCGCGTCGGAAGTACACAGTCGAACATATCAATACCCCTGATTGCTCCATCTATCAAAGAATCTGGTGAACCAACCCCCATTAAATAGCGAGGCTTATTATCCGGCATTAATGGTGTCGTGAACTCAAGCACTCTGTTCATAACATCTTTCGGCTCGCCGACAGAAAGACCGCCGACTGCATAGCCTGGGAAATCCAAAGACACAAGATCTCTCGCGCTTTGTTTGCGAAGCTCTTCATATTCTCCACCTTGGATAATTCCGAATAAGCCTTGATCCTCAGGTCTGCCATGTGCTTTCAGACAGCGCTCAGCCCATCTTGACGTACGCTCTACTGATGCTTTCATATAGTCATACTCTGCTGGATACGGCGGACATTCATCAAATGCCATCATAATGTCTGAACCCAACGCATTTTGTATTTCCATTGCTTTTTCAGGTGAAAGGAACAGCTTGTCACCATTTAAGTGGTTTCTAAAATGAACTCCCTCTTCCTCAATTTTGCGAAAGTCGCTTAATGAGAACACTTGGAAGCCGCCTGAATCTGTCAAGATCGCCTTGTCCCAATTCATGAATTTGTGAAGACCTCCTGCTTCTTTTACAATTTCATGACCTGGGCGAAGCCATAAATGATAAGTGTTGCTCAAGATAATATTTGCACCCATTGACTTCAAGTCTTCTGGAGCCATCGTCTTTACTGTCGCCAATGTACCTACAGGCATGAATGCAGGGGTTTCAAAGGAACCGTGGGGAGTGTGTACAATACCCAGCCTCGCCCCTGTTTGTTTACACGTCTTAATTAATTCATAACGTATTGCAGTCAATGTAATTTCTCCTTTTATTTAAAAATCCAACAGCTTGTATCCGCAGCTGCTACTCTTACCGGATGAACATAGCATCCCCGAAGCTGAAGAAACGGTACTGTTCTTTAACAGCGGTTTCGTATGCATGGAGAATATTTTCCCTGCTGGAAAGTGCACTTACTAGCATAATAAGCGTAGATTTTGGCAAATGGAAATTAGTGATCATCCCATCAATCCCTTTAAATTCATAACCGGGGTAAATAAAGATACTAGTCCAGCCGTTGCTCTCCACAAACTTGCCGTCATTTGCCGTTGCAATCGTCTCTAATGTACGAGTGGATGTAGTGCCAACAGACAGAATGCGGCCGCCTTCCTCTCTCACCTTATTCAATAACTTGGCAGTGCCTGCAGTCAGCTGATAAAATTCAGCATGCATTTCATGTTTGTTCACATCCTCCACATTTACTGGACGGAATGTGCCAAGACCAACATGCAAAGTGATAAAAGCAATATGAACACCTTTTTTCTTAAGCTCTTCAAGTAGTTCCTCTGTGAAATGAAGGCCGGCAGTCGGTGCTGCAGCAGAGCCTCTTTCCTTTGCATAAACAGTCTGATATCTGTCTTGATCATCCAAAGTTTCCTTTATGTATGGTGGCAGCGGCATTTCACCAAGCTCATCAAGAATCTCGTAAAAAATGCCATCATAGACAAACTCAAGTATTCTTCCCCCATGCTCCAGCTCTTCTTTACAAACCGCCTTCAGCTTGCCTTCCCCAAAGATGATGACAGTCCCTTTCTTAACACGCTTTGCAGGTTTCACTAAAGTTTCCCATTCTTCTCCCTCTTGCTGTTTAAGAAGAAGCACCTCAATATGAGCACCTGTATCTTCCTTTTCTCCATGAAGTCTTGCAGGCAAGACCCTCGTATCATTTAAAACTAAGCAATCTCCTGGATTTATGTACTCGATAATATCTTTAAATGTACGGTGTTCTAGGTCTCCTGTTTCCTTATCTACCACCATTAATCTGCTGCTTGTTCTGTCCTTTAAAGGAACTTGAGCTATAAGCTCTTCTGGCAGATGAAAATCAAATAAATCTACTTTCACTTCAATTCACCTTTTCTCTTTTAAAAACTATTGTATTTGAATAGAATTTATGGCTTTTAGCAAAAGCCATAAATTGCTATACTTCTTTATTAATATTCAGATGCTCGTAGCCTAACTCAGTGACGACTCTTCCTCTAGGTGTCCGCTGCAGAAAACCAATCTGCAACAAATACGGTTCATACACATCTTCAATCGTATGAGCCTCTTCCCCAATCGTCGCTGCAATTGTCTCCAAACCGACTGGTCCGCCTCTAAATTTATGAATCATACCTATTAATAATTTATGGTCAATATGGTCTAACCCTAAACGGTCAACTTGCAAAAGTTCCAAAGAATCATGGGCAAGTTTCTCGGTGATGTTTCCATCCCCTTTAACTTGTGCAAAGTCTCGTACCCTTCTCAGCAAACGGTTTGCTATTCTTGGTGTGCCTCTCGACCTTCTCGCGATTTCCCAAGCTGCCCCGTCTTCTATGTCTACTTGCAGCACTTGGGCAGTACGAACGACAATATCCTTTAGCTGTCCTTCCTGGTAATACTCCAGCCTGCTCAAGACGCCGAACCGGTCTCTCAGCGGCGCAGATACAGAACCAGCTCTTGTTGTAGCTCCAACTAGCGTAAACGGCGGCAAATCAAGGCGGACAGATCTTGCGCTTGGTCCTTTTCCAATCACGATATCGAGGCAATAATCTTCCATTGCTGGATACAGGACTTCCTCTATTGAACGGGGGAGCCGGTGTATTTCATCAATAAAAAGGACATCTCCAGGCTCAAGGGCAGTAAGGATGGCGGCCAAGTCACCGGGTCTTTCAATCGCCGGCCCGGCAGTCGTCCTGATATTAACGCCCATCTCATTGGCAATGATCGTTGCCAAAGTTGTTTTACCTAATCCTGGCGGTCCATACAAAAGGACATGGTCTAGAGCTTCTTCCCTAATTTTAGCCGCTTCAATGAATACTTCCAAATTATCTTTGACTTTATCCTGACCAATATACTCTTTTAATCGAACGGGACGCAAACTTTGCTCGAATGAAACTTCCAATGAGTCAGCCTCTCCAGATACGATGCGGTCATCCAACATTATTCCACTCCTCTCCTTCAAAGATTCCGTCTATTACTTAAGCAGCAGCTTTAACGCCAACTTAATATATTCGTCTGTCGTAAGCTGTTCTTTTTTCAATTGAGGAATAACCCTTTTAATCTCTCTCTCCGAGTATCCAAGTGCAGCCAATGCAAGAAGGGCTTCATCAAGGAATGAAGCGCCAGCTTTTTTCTGTTCCACTTCTTCCACGTTGAACAAGTCTGGATAGAAGTCCGGCATGATATCTGATAGTTTCCCTTTTAAGTCAAGAATCATTTGCCTTGCTGTCTTTTTACCCACACCAGGGAACTTTACAAGAAATGCTTCATCCTCATTTTCAATTGCAGAGATTACTTGATCTGGCTGTCCCGAAGCCAAAATAGCAAGAGCTCCCTTCGGTCCGATACCTGATACATTTAACAGTTTTGTAAACAATGTCTTTTCATCCTTTGACCGGAAACCGTATAAGCTTATCATATCTTCTCGTACATAATGATACGTATATACAGTGATTTTCTGGTTTGACATAGAAGAAAAAGAGAATGGGTTTGGTGTCTTAATCTGATAACCGATTTCATTATTTTCAACCACTATGTATTCAGGTCCAATATATTCTATTTTCCCTTTAATATATTCGTACAAATCCTTTTCGCTCCCTTATAAAATACCTAAAGACTATTTTAGCATACAATAAAGACAAACTGCCATATAAGATATTTTCGTAAAATTCCAAAAAGGAACTTTAATAAAACAACAAAAAAACCATTTATATCCAAATGGTTTTTTTTGTAGCTTTTAGGCAATCGAAAGATTCCCCATTCTTTCGATTAACCTATATGTGCGTGCTTGACATAGATTTTAATTTGCTTGATTATTCGGTTCTAGGTTTTTAAATGTTTCAAGCACTTCTACATAGCGATTTTTATTTTTTATCGGAATTCCATTTTGCAGATTTTCCTGCTGCTTAGATTCCAGCTTCTCCAAATCTATTTGGAAGAAAGATTGGATAATGTTCGACTTATTCGGTTTGCCATAATAAACACCTAAAACGCCTTCTTCTGATACTCCGAAGTAGCCATTCGCTTTTAGCAAAGGAGATATATCATCCATTTCCTGCTTAAAGACAAATTGGTGACTATCCATATTCACCAGCTGCCAATTCTCATATTTGGACCAGAAATCTTCCATCGACCATATCGTTTCCTCTACACACTCCTCACTAACTTCCCCATCCAGATATACTCTTTGCAACAGCACAGCAAACTTCTTAGGAGATTGTGCATTTCCCAAATAAGGAGATGCAGATAATAGAATGATAAGAAGAACAGAGAACAATAAAAGGAATCTGGTTTTCATTATGAACCACCTCTTTAGCTTACTAGAACAAACTTAAATTCTCTATTAGTCTCACCATATTCTTTAAAATCATGCTAACTATTTATAAACAAAAGCATAAGCTTTTAGAGATGCTTTCTTACCTTAGATTCCTGAAGTGTTTTTTGCAGACCTTCCCACAACGGTATTTTCGCTTCCCACCCTAATAGTTCCTTAGCTTTTTGAACAGATACAGGGCAGATGGAAACTAGTTCATCCTCGTTACTATAATAGACTGGCTCTAGCTTTCCGACTGTTTCACAAACGCTGATAGCTGCTTCCTCCAAACTGTGCATACAGTTTGCAGCAATATTAATAACTTGATTGTCTCCTTTTGTTAAGGAAGCTAAAATTGCATCTGTGGCGTCATCTATGTATAGAAAGTTTCGTTGCTCTTGCCCCGTCCCATAAATGACTGGAGCATGTCCGTCCTTAACCCTCTCGATATTTTCGGCAATAATTCCACCATTGTCTATTCCGTAAATATCTGCAAACCTTAAAATGGAAAAGTTCAAACCGTAAAGCTTGTGATAATTCATGACATACTGTTCTTCCATCTTTTTTGACAGACCTTCAAAAAGGAATGGATCTAAAAAGGTATCTTCAGCAGCCTCAGCTGTTTGATTACCGTATACAGAGATAGTACTTGGAAATATCACCTTTTGAACTTTAGCTTCTGCACAAGCCTCGAGCACATTTGTGGTTGTATGAATATTCTCTTCCGACTGGTCGAAGGAGTCTCTTATTTTATTGGAAGTGATAGGTTCACTTTTCAGATGTAAAACAATATCTACTTTTTCTTTTTTAAATATAGGTGTTAAAAGTTCCTTATGCAGTACTACTTCATAATATGAAGCCTTACCGCTGAGATGGGGCGTCATATTCCATTTACAATTATCTGCAATTACTACATCTATTCCATTTCCTATAAGCTTGTCAATCACTTCTAATGCCATGCTATTGCTGGCTCCCCCAGTCACAAGTACCTTCACGATTTTTCCCTCCACACTTACGTCCTTCATTTGTTCTCTATAACGAATATTTATTTCATTATAAAGCAAAGTTATCATTAAAGAAAGGAAAATCTTTGTATTTTTTCATTATATCGAACAAACATTCATTTTTATGTGGTGTATTTGTGTAGATTGTAATTTATTAAGAACGAATAAAACCATATAACCCTATTTCTTCCAACAATATAATATTATAAGCAACAAAAAGCTGATTTCAAAAGATCTCCTTTTAAAATCAGCTTTTTTCTTTATAGTTTTTTTGTCAGATCTGCCTTCTTTATAATACTCCGCTTATTCATGTCTATCGTTTTTTCAGGCAAGCCTTTTCGAATTCCTTTATTTATACTGTCTATATTAAGAAAAATTCCTTTATCTGTTACAATTGTTGCCTCTTTCCCTTTTATATAACTCCCTATATTCTTACTGACATCCGCTTTAGTTGCATTAATTGTTTTTCTGTTATTCACTTCTAACGCTACTAACACGTTATCATTATAAACAACAGTTCGCACATCTTTTACATTTTTTACTTTTAATGCAGCATTGTTAATCTTGTCTGCAAGTTCTGTATCATATGCATTAACATTATTACCAAGAGATTTTTGGTCATTCACATTTCTCGCATTAGCCCGATTTTGCTTCCCCTCTAATCCAAATGTGTGATCCATTGCTTCTGTCAGTGGACCGTCATTGTCTTGATTACCTAAAACCCTTGCATTCCCAGTACTTTCTTGTTCATGCCGCTCGTTTGAATAATAGCCGAGGGGCAATTCGGTGTTATTCTCATCATTATCTAAATCTTGGTTAGTATTGCCGCAACCTGCCAACAGCATAATAGACAATGTAAATGGAACTGCCGTCTTCATCCACTTCATCAATGAATACTCCCCTTCAACAATCTTTTTGAGCAAATAAGCTCAAGATTATTTTCTTCTATTTAGGAGCCTTTCATGCTGTTAAGTATAGGCATTATGTTTGGCTAGTAAATCTATGGATACCGATCAGCTAACTTCATCATTTTTTGCACAAACTTCCTCCTTTTGGAAAACTGCAGCTCTGTCAGGTCTACTACATGATTTCTGGCCAAATTATCGCCAAGCTTATTCTGCCTGACAAGTCTGTTCCATTCACGCAGTATATCTGTTGGGAAAGCTAGACCAACTAAAAAAGACCTTTCATTTAAAAATGGCTCCAGCATACTCATTTTTTGAAGCTGATGATACGACCAACCGATTAAGGGCAAAATTCGATTGGCATATTGTAAATAATCCATGCTTTTGGGACCTATACTAATAAGGTCAAAGTCAATTAAATACAACTCCTCATTGAGACCGCGGTGAAAGTTATGATGGGCGACATCTCCATGCAGAATCACTTTTTTTTGCTTATCAATATTGTCTCTTTCTCGTTCCAATTGATACAGTGCCCAATCAATCCAGCCATTTAGTTCATGGAGAATGTCTCCTTTTAAAAATTGGGCTGCAACAGCCATATTCACCTTAAACTGTCTACCTCTTTCTGACCACTTTTCGAAAATGTCAAATTCAGGCAAAATGTACCGATAAGTATCTACCAGTCTTTCTGTGCACTCATAGTAACGGTGTAACAATAATAAAGCCTCGTTTCTGCTGTCTTTATCCATATAAGAGAAGGGCTTAAGGCTTTCAGGTATGTATTCAATGCAGCCATAAATCCTGTTATCAATAATAATTGGATCTTGATCAAAAGAGAAGAACCGATACGTTGCATGAAATCCCTCATAGTGAAGAGAATTTGTAAATGCCTCTTGGATTTTCAGTTTTTTATAGCTTGGGAACTCTTTCAAAATCATCCAGGCATAGTCTGTAATAACTAAATAAACCTGTTTACGGATTCGTTTCAGTTCTTTTACCTGATATGGCAGCTTACTCTGTAATATAGCAAGGAGACGATAGACAGAGTTATCGTCTCCCCTGTTGTTAATTTTCATAATCGCTACTTTCGTCTAAATACCGTGGCATTCCAAAAGGAGTTATCTCATTAATTCCATATGGGTTAACTAATGGGGGTTGACCGTTCCCTTGGAATGGAGGTGCGAAAATCGGTGCATTACCGCCAGGTCCATAAACAGTAGGTGCCATTACGTCACGTGCTCCTTGACCGCCGCCTGGCATCCCTTGCATACCAGGTGCTCCAGTTCCCGTTTCCATCGGTACATTTCCAAGTGTACCTTGCGGGTATGGTGGTTCCTGCATAAACCCAGGCATTCCACCACCAAATGGATAACCAGGTCCTCCTGTCATAGGCAAACCGCCCATTTCTGGGTTAAAGCCTTGCTGCATTCCGGCAATTCCCGGATCAAATTGCTCTCCGCCTGGGAATCCACCAAACTGCGGCTGACCTCCCATTCCTGGATTAAAGCCTTGCTCCATTCCGGCTGCTCCCTGCCCGAATTGCTCTCCGCCTGGGAATCCACCAAACTGCGGCTGGCCTCCCATTCCTGGGTTAAAGCCTTGCTCCATTCCGGCTGCTCCCTGCCCGAATTGCTCTCCGCCTGGGAATCCACCAAACTGCGGCTGACCTCCCATTCCCGGGTTAAAGCCCTGCTGCATTCCAGCCGCTCCCGGTCCGAATTGCTCTCCGCCTGGGAATCCACCAAACTGCGGCTGACCTCCCATTCCCGGGTTAAAGCCCTGCTGCATTCCGGCTGCTCCCTGCCCGAATTGCTCTCCGCCTGGGAATCCACCAAACTGCGGCTGACCTCCCATTCCTGGGTTAAAGCCCTGCTGCATTCCAGCCGCTCCCGGTCCGAATTGCTCTCCGCCTTGGTAGCCTCCAAACTGTGCCTCTCCTCCCATTTGGCTTGGGTATGGGACAGCAGATCCGCCGCAGCCACAATCATCCTTGTAAGGAAGTTGCATCGGTGCTTGATAAGTTGCAGGAGCAACATTAGCATAATTAGAAGAAGATTCCTGCATTTCATGTGAAGATTGCATTGGATAATTGCTCATCGGCTGAAGCCCATGTTGTTGATATGGCTGCTGAACTGGCATCTCTTTATGCCCTGCTACTGGATTTCCGCCAACGTGTGCGTGTTGGAATGGTTGTGCTGCCGGTGTAAATGGCGAAGCATAGGAAGAAGAAGATTCTTCCCATTTATGCTTTATTCCATGCATAGGCATAGATCCAGGCAAGCTAGTATGTTGAACTGGATAGCAATCCATCGGTACTCCTTCCGGAATACATACACCTGGCGGGAATCCTGAACCTGGCATCATTGGCGATATTTCATAACAATATGGCTGATATGGAATAATCGGCGGACAAACCTCTGCCTTCGGTTCTTCCTTCATAACAGGCACATTCTTAACAGGCTTTTTTGGTACTGGTTTTTCTTCAATATCAACATCTACATCAATATTGGTCATATTCATAGAATAATAATTGTGGATATCAATTTCTGGAATAATTGGTGTAGGCATTTTTGGAGTATGCGGCTTTTCCTTCGGTTTTTCTTTCTTTGGCATTTCCTTTTTAGGCTTTGGCTGCTCTTTTATTATTGGTTGCTCTTTCACGATTGGTTGCTCTTTCTCAATCGGCTGTTCTTTTTTTATCGGCTGTTCCTTAATTATTGGCTGTTCCTTCTTAAAACCTGCTATTGGCGCTTCTTTTTTTATACTGCCGCCTGCAGTCGGAACTTTAACTTTCATACCGGGCATTATCATATCTGGATTACTTAGCTGGGAATTTAACTTTTTCAACTCTTCGAAGTTAACGCCGTACTTCTTGGCAATTTCCCAAAGAGTATCCCCCTTTTGTACGATATGGATTTTCACTATAGATTCCCTCCTATGCATATGTCCATATAGTCTATGTTGTCTCTGAAAAAGTGTTATCGTTCTTCAGAAAAATTTATGCGGTTTTATTGGGAATTATGTGCTGCCTTCAGAAATGTTACTAACAGTTTATTGCCTAATTTACAATCTAAATTATGAAAAACTAAAATTGATGGCAGTCAGAGCAAATAGTTTGGTAAAATAGGACAAGGTGCCTTAAACAATACAAAAAAAGCTTTAAAACATATACATTTAGCTTTATATCCTATAGAAGGATAATGAAGGAGGAATTACATGGAAAAAATGCTTGGGGAGGAAAGAAGGAACTTTATCCTATCATTACTTAAAGATAATAACCGCCCATATACTGGAAGCGAGCTGTCACGGCTGACAAGTGTCAGCCGACAGATTATTGTTGGAGACATTACTTTGCTGAAGGCGAAAAAAGAACCGATTATCGCAACTAGCCAAGGATATTTGTACTTGCAGCAATCTAGACCTGAACTCCATGAAAAAATTATCGCTTGCAATCACCCTCCTGAAAAAACAGAGGAGGAGCTGAACATGATCGTCGACTATGGAGTAACAGTAAAGGATGTTAAAATTGAACATCCTGTATACGGAGATTTGACTGCTTCCATTCTTGTATCAAACCGGAAGGAAGTTCAGCAATTCATGAAAAAAATTAAAAGCACAAATGCTGTTTACTTATCTCAACTAACGTCTGGCATACATTTACACACATTATCAGCCCCTTCTAAGAGTGCGCTGATTGATGCCGAAGCTGCGTTGCGAAACGCCGGCTTCCTAATTAGCGTGGAAGATTAATACACTTAAAAAGGAGCCCAATTATACGGGCTCCTTACTCCTCATTTTGCACCTGCATAAAACGGATATGATCCGAGCAGCTTTACTTCGCAGCCAATAGCCTCTAATTCAGACATCGCACCAGGAATGAGCACATCATCAAGCTCACGATCTATATCTATAATGAAGAAATAATTGCCAAGGCCGGTTTTGGTTGGTCTTGATTCAATTTTGACAAGATTCAGTTTCCGCCATGCAAATGCAGATAATACTTGATGCAGTGCACCAGATTCATCAGCAGGAAGGGATACCATCAAGCTCGTTTTATAACCGATATGATTGCATTCAACTGGTTGGAAAGCTGTATCCTTTTTTGAAATAATAATAAAGCGTGTATGGTTATTATCAAAATCATGAATGTTTCTTTTGACTATTTCAAGCCCATATTCAACTGCTGTCAATTCGTTTCCAATGGAAGCAGCTGCAAGGCTGGGATTTTCTTTAATATACTGGGCAGCAGCCGCTGTTGATGTCGTATTTTCACATCTGATTCCATTCCATTCAGTATGCAAGAACCGGTGACATTGGGCAATTGCATGTGAGTGACTATACACCACCTCCACGTCTTTCCAGCTGTCCTTAAAATTCGGATGAACCATTAAATGCTGTTTAATCGGAACAGTTATCTCCCCTTTTATCGGGAGGTCAACCTCATGAATCAGATAATCGAGCGTTATATTAACTGAGCCTTCTAATGTGTTCTCAACTGGAACTAGAGCAGCTTCAATCTCCCCCATCATCACAGCATCCATACAATTTGGAATTGTTAAATACGGGAGCTTCTCTGCATCTGGAAACATTAAATTAACTGCCATATTGGTAAATGTAGCTTTTGGTCCTAAATACCCTACTTTCAATTTCCTTCCCCTCCAACTAAAAAAGACTATTTATGTATAATTCTGAATTCTCCAATCGCAAAATTGCCCTTTTCCTAAAAAAAGAAAAAGGGAGCAGATTATGCTCCTGAGCTCAAAACTTCCACTTTCTCGACAAACTCAAGCATTCTCAGTCTTTCGAGCAATGCATCAATGGATATTTCCATTTCAGCTGTATTTAGGGAAAGCGTCACATTTGCCCGTCCCTGCAGAGGTATTGTCTGATGGATTGTCAATACATTGCATCCACCTGATGCAACAACATTCAACAGCTTAGAAAGTGTACCTGACCGATCCTCAATATAAAAGAATAACGTAATCAGACGCTCCTTCACGACAGTATGAAATGGAAAAATTGTATCTCTATACTTATAAAAGGCACTTCTGCTCAAATCAACTTTTTGAACCGCATCAAAAACAGACTCTGCTCGTCCGCGTTCCAGCAATTCCTTCGCTTCCAATGTTTTCTTCATCGCCTCTGAAAGTACATCCTCACGGACAAGAAAAAAACGCTGGTCCAACTTATTCTGTTTCATTCGCTCACCTCTCTTAAGCTAAAGTGAAACTTCCATGGGAAAAATCCCATGGAATCAGCAAATTTAGTTTATGGCATAACCGTTATAAACCATAAAGAAGAGGGAATATCTCATTAGCAAGATTAATCAATGAACTCGAATTCATAGTCCATTAACTTAACAATGTCCCCATCCTTAGCACCGCGCTGTCTTAGCTCTTCATCTATACCCATACCTCTCATCTGGCGAGCAAATCTTTTAACAGATTCATCTCTTGAGAAGTCAGTCATCTTGAACAGCTTTTCAATTCCTTCGCCAGTAAGGACAAAGCTGCCGTCAGAGTCTCTAGAAATAAAGAATTGACGCTCGTCCGCTTCATGCTTATACAACACGCGATGAACTCCTGCATCTTCTTCCACTTCCTCAAGCGGGAATTCTGGTGTGTGCTCTAACTTATCAGCTACAGCATACAGTAAATCCCTTAAACCTGTTCTTGTTACTGCAGACACAGGGAAAATCGGATAATCCTCTTCAAGCTTTTCCTTGAAGACCCTCAAGTTCTCTTCCGCTTCCGGCATGTCCATTTTATTAGCAACAATGATTTGCGGTCTTTCAAGTAGACGCAAATTGTATTCCTGGAGCTCTTTATTTATTGTTATATAATCTTCAAAAGGATCTCTGCCTTCAATAGCTGCCATGTCGACAACATGGACTATAACTCTTGTTCGTTCAATATGGCGCAAGAACTGATGACCAAGTCCGACTCCAGAGTGTGCCCCTTCAATAAGTCCAGGTAAATCAGCCATAACAAAGCTTCTGCCATCTTCTGTTTCTACCATTCCTAAATTTGGTACGATTGTCGTGAAATGATAATCAGCGATTTTAGGTTTTGCTGCAGACACAACAGAAAGGAGTGTTGATTTCCCTACACTTGGAAAGCCTACAAGTCCTACGTCCGCTAATACTTTAAGCTCTAATGTTACCTCACGCTCTTGTCCTGGCTCTCCGTTCTCAGAAAGCTCTGGAGCTGGATTTGACGGGCTCGCAAAGCGGGAGTTGCCTCGTCCGCCGCGGCCTCCTCTTGCGATAACAGCCTGCTGGCCGTGCTGAGTCAAATCAGCAATCGTTTCTCCAGTTTCAGCATCTGCAACAACTGTGCCCGGCGGAACCTTAACTATCATGTCCTTCGAATTCTTACCGTGCTGGTTTTTACTCATTCCATGCTCCCCGCGCGGTGCCTTAAAGTGGCGTTTATAACGGAAATCCATCAATGTACGCAAGCCTTCTTCTACTTCAAAAACTACATCTGCTCCGCTTCCGCCGTCTCCGCCAGCTGGTCCGCCTTTAGGAACATACTTCTCTCTGCGAAAGGCAACCATACCATTACCGCCGTCTCCGCCTTTCACGTAAATCTTGACCTGATCAACAAACATATTACAATTTCCTCCTAAAATAGACATAAGCTGTCTACGAATCGAAATAAAATAATTAACAGACTTTATGGATGCTGCTTTATTAGAAGCTCTATCGTTAATTCCTCATTAGATATATCACTGTTTTTTACTGAAAAGCCTTCTTGCAACTCTTCCTGTAAAAATAAGATGAGCTGCTTTTTCTCTATTATTATTCCGCTAAAATCAAAAAACAATCGGGTTTCAGCCAATTGTGGTTCAATTGACACGGAAAGATGATTATCATGGTATTTTTTTATACTGCTATCCAAAATGGAGAAAAGTCGACTCGTCCAGTCAGTTAATGCCAAGTCTTCTATGTATCGACACTTTTCATTATTAAGCACTTCGTATTCCAGACGGAAGGAATAGTTTTCCCAATTGGATGTCAATATTTTAGTGGCAAAAGCAGGGATGTCTAAATTGGAAAGCCTTGCTTCCTGTTGAGCCTCCAAAATGATATCATCAATAATCTCATCAACGCGCTCTTTCTTATTTAATGCTATATTTCCTTTAATAAGTTGGATTTTATTCAGCCAATCATGGCGTACATGTCTCAAAAACTCAATCGTATCCCAGTCTCTATTCATTATGGTACTCCTACACGGTTATTTAGTGTCAGAAGACTTCTCGTATGTAAGTATATCAAAAAATGAAACGACACGTAAAAATATAGCAATAAAATGCAAATCTTTTCTTTCAGCACTTAGACAGAGAGCATAAATGCTGTCTGTCTAAGTGCTGAAATAGAGTGGAAAAATAAAAGGCCGACTCCAAAAGAGCCAGCCTTTTCATAAGAAACTTATGCTTCTTGTGCTACTGGGTATACGCTAACTTGTTTGCGATCACGACCAAGACGCTCAAATTTAACGATTCCGTCAACTTTTGCGAATAGTGTGTCATCACCACCACGACCAACGTTTACTCCTGGATAGATTTTTGTACCGCGTTGACGGTAAAGAATGCTTCCACCAGTTACTAATTGACCGTCTGCACGTTTAGCACCTAAACGTTTAGAAATGGAGTCACGTCCGTTCTTTGTAGAACCTACCCCTTTTTTCGATGCAAAAAACTGAAGATCTAATCTTAACATTCGTTCCACCTCCTATTTAATTATATTTGATTGCAACATGCTTGCCATAATCTCGTTCGATCGTTTCCAAGGAAACGACCATGCCCTCTAAAAGAAGTTGAATTCTATTTCGGGTATTTTCCGGGATATGAGCAGGTATGCTGCAGCTCAAAAATCCGCCATCCTTGCCTTGTTCTATATCAGGTGTAATGCCTGTAATGGAGATTACAGCGTTAATCGCTCCAATGGAGACAGCTGAGACCCCAGCGCAGACAATATCATTCCCATGATTCGCGAACAAAGCATGACCGCTTATCGTAAATGATTCAATCAAGCCTGAATCTGTTTTGTTAATCGTAATATCGATCATACAAATACCTTACGCGTTGATTTTTTCAATAACAACTTTTGTGTACGGTTGACGATGACCTTGCTTTTTATGATAGTTTTTCTTCGCTTTGTATTTGAAAACGATGATTTTCTTTTGACGGCCTTGTTTTTCAACTTTAGCTGTAACAGTAGCTCCTTCAACAACTGGGCTTCCTACTTTTACATTTTCTCCGCCAACGAAAAGAACACGGTCAAAAGTAACTGTCTCACCAGCTTCACTGTTTAATTTCTCAATGTAGATAGCTTGACCTTCTTCAACTTTGATTTGCTTTCCGCCTGTTTCAATAATTGCGTACATTAAAATGCACCTCCTTGTTATACTAAGACTCGCCAATCGCAGGCGCTTTGTGTTAACAAAGACTTATGTAACCTGTTCTGAGCGGTTGTAGTAGCGGGTGCTACAAACAACATTAAAATACTATCATGATTTTCGAATACTGTCAATCAATCGTTTTGTTTCTATCCTTCTATTTTTTTGGACCGATATATTTAATATGATAGTGCGGAACAGCGAAGGTTTCTTCCTGCAGCTGAATCTGAATGCCAATCGCTTCTTCCAGTCTCTTTAAATGTACGTTGTTCTCTCCTGCAAAAATCGTAATCACATCAGCACCAGCTTGGATTTCCACCACTTCATGATCACTTCTTTGATATTCCCATAATTCCCGCTCCAGCTTGAATGCCACACTTTCTGCACTCATAATAGAACCGGTGCCGTCACAGACTGGACATTTTGTCTTGACTGCTTCTGCTAATGGAATGACTGTTTTTTTACGGGTAATTTGGAGAATACCAAGATCCGTAAAGCCGATTACACGTGTTTGCCTGCTGTCCTTCTGAAGCTCAACTTTCATGACTTCTTCAATTTTCTTTTGATGCTCCTTTGGCATATCAATAAAATCTATTAAAATAATGCCCGAAAGATCTCTGATTTTCAGTTGTCTGGCTGCTTCAACTGCAGCATACCTGTTTGTTTCTAATGCTGTTTGCTCTAAGTTATGTCTGCCTTCATACTTGCCTGTATTGACATCAATAACTGTTGCCGCCTCTGTTTCATCAATAATGAGATAAGCTCCTTTTTCAAGCCAAACAATTCTCTTCAAGGCATCTTGGATATCTTTATCGACTTGAAAAGAAGAAAACAGATTATTTTTATTGGAATGATAGTGGAAATTCAAGTGAGGAAATACAGTACTCCATGCTTTTGCTTCCTCTGAAACATCCACAAATACTTCCCCGCCCTCCATCTTTTCAAAAATCCGAAATAGCTCTTTTGTAAACTCATCATTCGCTAGAAGCAGTGCCGGCTTTTTTGTTTTAGCCGCTTCCTTCGACAGACGGATATACTCCTGCCGCAAAGAATCAACTTCGAATGCAAGCTTTTCTTCTACAGCATTAGCTGCACTTGTCCGGAAGATGAGACCTTCTGTTTTTGCTGTAAGTTTTTTGCCGAATGCCCGCAGCTGCTTTTGCTTTTTAGGGTCTGCTATTTTTTTCGAGACAGCGATGTACCGTCCTTGCGGCATATAAACAAGACTTTCCTTCTGCAGTTCAATTATGCCTGTCAGCTTCGGTCCCTTCGTGCCTGTCGCATCTTTAACAACCTGGACCAGCAGCTTTTCTCCCTGTTTCACATAAGCAGAGATGCTCCTGCTCTTTTTATCTTCTAATGCCGTTTCATCCTCAGAATAAGAAGCAAGCTTATCCTTTTGAAGGTAGCAGTTTTTTTCTTCTCCAATATCTACAAAAACAGCATTCATCCCAGGTATGACCTTTGTTACAAACCCAGCATAAATATTGCCGACAGCCGATTTCTGCTGAGGTTGCTGAATATATAATCTTTGTAATTTATGATCAATGAGATAAGCAAACCGCTTCTCTCTTGTTTTAATATTCACTAACACCTTTTCCAATTCATTCATCCTTTTTATTCCTTGATTCCTCTATTGTACATGAAATATATTCTTGAAAGAAAGCAGCATAAAGAGATGTCTGCTACATTCCAGACATCTCTTTATTTACCGATAAAACAAATCCCCGATTTTTGCTGTTACAAGTTTTTCTGCAAAATAAGCATGAAGTACTTCATTTTCATCTAAAGAATGGCTCACTTTCCCTTTTTTTAAAATAATTGGATGCTTGCAGCCGCGATGGAACCGTTCCAGAACATGAAATACTAAATCCTCTTCCTTGACCTCTATCGGCATAAGCTTTCTCAATTCATTTGTCTTACCATAATATCTCTCCAGCAAAAACCGCAAGAATATATAGCGTCTCTGCTTCCATTCATAAAATATAGAAAACCACAGGAACAAGAGGATAATCCATGCGTTAAGATTTGTCGGCAT
This sequence comes from Bacillus sp. (in: firmicutes), assembly GCA_031179905.1. GTDB lineage: Bacteria > Bacillota > Bacilli > Bacillales > Cytobacillaceae > Niallia. Next base: position 32,553 of record JAPSHL010000002.1, read on the forward strand.
AAATAAGAGAACGACAGCCAAAAACAGCAAAGTGCCTGTAAGGGATAAAAGAAGCGTCCATTTATGGGCAGCAGGAAATGACTTTTTTAAAGATAAGAACAAAAACAGGATTTTCCCTCCATCCAAAGGCCAAATCGGAAGCAAATTAAAACAGAAAATCATAATATTAAATTCCAGAAAGGTGTCAAAAAGATATTCAGACATTAAGCCTTGTTCATAAACCAAAAAACCTAAACCAACCATCCATATATGCTGGATCGGACCTGCGGCTGTAACTATTGCTTCCTCTTTTAACGGTCTGTTCCCATGCTCATCCATTTCTGCCACACCACCAAAAGGGAGCAGGGCAATCCGTTTAATTCTCCATGAGAAAGATGCAGCTGCCATTGCATGGCCCAATTCATGGACCATAATAATGAACAGCAGCAGGCATAATTCATAAAAATGGGCGGTTATGACACCTATGCCAATAACTGCCCATAAGAATGGATGTATATAAATGGATTGAAATACTCGAAGGTACTTATTCAAACTCAATCACCTGAATAGGATCGATAAAATCATTGTCTTTTTTAATAGCAAAATAGAACAAGCCTAATGTCTCATTTGTTCCATAGCCGGAAGCTGAACCAACCTTGCTTCCTTTTTTGACAGATTCATAAATATTTACATCAACCTCATCCAAGTTTCCATACCATGACTCACTCTTGTCACTGTGCTGTATAACCACAGTGTTTCCAAATCCATCTTTCTCCCCGATAAAAGTGACTGTCCCTTCATTCATCGCCTGCACAGTCGTGTCACTGCCTGTCTCAATTGCGACTCTCTGTCCGGTGTCAGTAAAGTCCTCTAAAATTTTCCCTGAGGCAGATAGTGCATATTGTTGTAATTGATCTTCACCTGCTGGTTCTTCCTCACTAGGATTAGACGGTAAAAATGCAAGCGGCTTCCCAAACTGATCTTCATACCAATCAGCAACAAACGCAAAATTAAACTCTTGGTTCATTGCCTGCCTTATCGAAGTTTCGGCTTTTTGAAAGGAAGGTGATTGATTTCTCACTACAATTGCCACGATTAAAAATAGTACAGCTGCACCTAGGATTTTTAATAGAAATAAGTCCTTCCGGAACAGCGGATGAAAATCATCTTTTTTATCGTTATCATAATAAAAAGTGCTGTGGTCGGTAGATTCCTCCTCATCATTCCAAAGAACCCTTCTCTCCACATTTTTTTGCATTCTTTCGCGCTCTTTCTTCCTCTTTTCGATTCTTCTCCGGATTTCGTCTGCCCGTGAACTCACAAATCTCTCCTCCCCAAAACCTTGTCCTAATAATCTCATTCTATGAAATGGCTGACCAGAGTATGACAGACACCAGCAATTTTCAAAGCATATTTCCAAGCTTTTCTGCTAATATTGGCATTTTCACAAGCAGTTTTGTTATTATTAATGTAACTGTTTATGGAATACAATTGTCCATGCGAGTATCTCTACTCTTTGGAACAATTTACATAATCGTTAATTAAAAAGGAGGTCTTTCATGGACAATTGGATTACGCATACAATGGAGGAATTTGGTTATATCGGGATATTATTATTAATAACACTGGAAAATATCTTTCCTCCAATTCCGTCAGAAATCATTTTGACATTCGGCGGTTTCATGACTACCTATACAGATATGACTATGCTGGGTGTTGTCGCTGTCTCCACTATTGGTTCAGTTCTTGGAGCTGTAATTCTTTACTGGGTTGGAACATTTTTAAACATGGAAAAGATAGAAAGAATAGTAGATAGATGGGGACATATTATTAGACTGACAAAAGAAGATATACATAAAGCAAACGGCTGGTTTGAAAAATACGGATACTGGACTGTCTTTTTCTGCCGTTTTATCCCGCTTATCAGAAGCTTAATTTCCTTGCCGGCAGGGATGGCTAAAATGAACTTTGGTATCTTCTTTGTTTTGACCACTCTTGGAACACTTATTTGGAATTTTGTGCTGATTCGAATTGGAGCGGCAGTAGGTGATTCATGGGAAACAATTGTCGGCTATATGGATATTTACTCCAACATCATTTATGCAATTCTTGCAATTGCTATAATCTTTTTCCTTTTCTTGTATATTCGCAAACGCCTAATAAAATCATAAATTGTAACAGCCACCTGTTCCATAACAGGTGGCTGTATATAAAGCAGATCTTGTTTCAATCAGCTGTTAAAAGTATTTCACTATTATTTCTGTGCTTTATAAAACTTATTTAATTTCCCAGGAGGAATAACATGGAAGTTTTTGCAGAATACTTAGCAAATATCGATAACCCGCAGCATCGCGAACGAACGGAAGAAGTTTTAAATTGGGTAGCTGAAAAATACCCACATTTAGTGCCAAAAATAGCGTGGAAGCAGCCAATGTTTACATATCATGAAACATTTATAATCGGCTTCAGCATCGCCAAACACCATATGGCTGTCGCACCTGAAAGGGTTGTAATTGAGCGTTTTACAAATGATATTATAGAGTCAGGCTATGATCACACTAAAGAATTAGTACGCATTAAATGGAATAGCCCGGTTGATTACTCATTGCTTGAGAAATTAATTGAATTTAATATTTCCGATAAGGCAGATTGCACAACCTTTTGGCGGAAATAAGAAAACAGCTTGGGGATAAGCTGTTTTTTTGCTTCCAAAAAGCAAATTTACTTTTATCAGGATCTTCTTATTTAACTTGATGCCACTAAATTTTAGGGCTGTACATAACTCTAAAGCTTTAAGACATACTAATAGAATGTTTTGGAGGTGGGTTTATGGATAATAAAGACTTTCAACAAATATATAATGAATATAAACACCGAGGGGAAGAGCAAGCTCAATTGGAAGCCATTGAGGATGTTAATACAGAAGTAGAAAAAATCATTGCAGTGCGTAAAAATGATGACGATGATATTATTGCTTTTAAAACAAGCAATGGAAGAGAATTAGATTATCTTACTGCTCTCGATGAAGCAAAAGCGGGAAAGTTAGCTCATGTGGATGTTTTTCATAAGTATGGCAGGGATATTATACGCAGTGAACCTGATGGCATTAAAGAAAATAATTTAGATCAGCTACCTTCATTTTAACATTTGATCTACCGTCTAATTTAAGACTGCCGACAAATTTTGTTTGTCGGCAGTTTTAAAAAGTGCTGATATTATTTTGCTCCAAAGAACATTTTTATGCGGGCAAATACGCCTTTAGATTCCTCTTCTAAATGCTGAAGCGGTACTGTCTCCCCTAAAATCCGTCTCGCTATGCTCCGATATGCAAGGGATGATTTGCTGTTTGGATTTAACGCGATTGGCTCACCGCTGTTTGAGGCTTTAATGACTTCATCATCATCAGCCACAATTCCAAGCAAATCAATAGAAAGATGGGTTGTCACTTCATCGATATCAAGCATATCGCCGCTCTTCATCATATGATTTCTAATACGGTTGATGACAAGCATCGGTCTTTCAATATGATCTTCTTTTTCAAGAAGGCCGATTACCCTGTCAGCATCACGTACAGATGATACTTCAGGTGTGGTAACAACAATTGCTTTATCTGCACCAGCAACGGCATTTTTGTATCCTTGTTCAATTCCTGCCGGACAATCAATTATTATATAGTCGTAATCTTGTTTTAGTTTAAGGACAAGCTCCTTCATCTGTTTCGGTTGCACTGCTGTTTTATCACTTGTTTGCGCAGCTGGAAGCAAATAAAGTAAATCATCAAATCTCTTATCTTTGACAAGCGCTTGATGAATTTTGCATCTTTCCTCCACAACATCCACCAAGTCATAAATTATTCTATTTTCCAACCCCATTACAACATCAAGATTGCGGAGACCTATATCTGTATCTATTAAACACACTCTTTTTCCTTGCAATGCAAGGGCAGTTCCTATATTTGCTGAAGTGGTGGTTTTGCCGACTCCACCCTTTCCAGACGTTACAACGATAGCCTCACCCATTATTTTGTCCCCCTTCCAATTTTGTCAAATTCGGTCTTAGGTGTGTCAACACTTGTAATCTATCAATCATTATTTCACTTTTATCCACATAAGCACATTCCATTTCCCGCTTTTCGCCAACAGGATACTCATCAGGAGAGCGTGTAATCAAGCCGCTAATGCGCAGCTGAGTAGGCTTCATAACGGATGCTGTGACAATCGCCTTCTCATTTCCATTAACCCCTGCATGTGCTATACCCTTCAAACTTCCCATTATATAAATATTGCCTCCTGCAACCACTTTCCCGCCAGGATTGACATCACCAATCAGCAGTAAATCACCCGGAACTTCCAAAACTTGCCCCGAACGAACAATACTTGCGATGGAGACAATTTCTGACTCCTCCACCATTTTTTCCGCTTCTGTTTTTGTGATGATATTGCTGTTTATATCTTGTACAGAGAGATTTTTCTTTGATTCGATTGCTTCAATCAGCTCTTCTTTCTGATCCTCTGTTATGTATCTATTGCCAAGCTCTACATTTACCGTAATGTTCTGCTTCTCTCCGTGCATGTTTGAGCTTTCGCTAAGCTTATCATCAAGCTCCCTCATCATGTCTTCATAGGAACAGTTATCATGGAGATGAAGGCTTAAGCCATTTTTTGTCCCCTTAATAGTTACTAACTGCTTTCTTTTCATTTCAAGATGTTCACCTCTGCTAGAAAAAGGAATGATCCTCATCTGTCTATCTAAAAAATTAGTCTCGTTCCTGCTATATATTCGACAAAACTTTATAAAAATCCTCTTTAATTAGGAAGGAAGAATTGAAAAATAGGCATTAAATGATGGCAATACTAGAAAAATCCCTTCCCATAAAGCAAAAAACGCTTTATGAAAAAGGGTTATTTCCATACCATAAAAAATGCAAAATCAATCATTGCCTTCGCCGGCATATTTCTCAAAAATCCGTTTATACGGGTATGCAGCAATCACAAGAAAAATTGCGTTTAATACTAAAGTTGGGATAAGTCGTAAATTAAGAAAATTAGCAAATTCCATGCTTGTCAAATGAATAAGAAAGTTCATTTCATATACAATTAGCTCTAATATGCTCATACCCAATAATGATATCACAGAAACCACAAGCAAGTTGGCATGCAGCACCTTCATTATTTTGCTTAACAAATAGATGATAAAAGGAAAGACAAAGAAATAGATTCCAAGCACTTCTGTATACACGATATCTACAAGCAAGCCGAACACAAAAGCATAAATAATCGCTGTATTGCGGTTCGCATAAATAGAGAAAAAGAAAATAGTAATAATTAAAAAGTGCGGCACTAAAATTTTATTCGCCAAAAATTCCCCAGGCAGCAGCTCGACGAAAATGCTTTCGAGGATGAACATGAATGCAATTAAACATCCGATCCAAAACTTTTTCATTTGTCTTCCTCGCCGCTCTCCCGTTTTACGACAAGAACATGCTCAATATCATAAAAATCTGCTGAAGGCTCAATATAAGCCTTTTTTGCCAGTCCGTATTCATCTGATTCAACCTTGACAACTTTTCCGATTGCTAAATCCGGCGGGAATACTCCACCTAATCCTGAAGTAGTGACGATTTGGCCCTTTTTCACTTCAAGACCGTCGGGAACTTCCTCCCATGTCATAATAAGGTTTTTCGATTCTTTATCATAATCCTCGATTAATCCGAATACAGATGTTTTTTTGTTTTTATCTTTCGTATTCTCATCCTTTTGTATATATGCGGAAATTCGGTTTGACGGGTTCTCCGAGCTTAACAGCTGGACAGTGGATGTATTGGCACTAACAGATTTCACCTTTCCGATTAAACCTGCAGATGTGATAACTGCCATGTCGACCTCCACACCATCGTTTTTCCCTCTGTTTATCGTAATCAGTTCATTCCATTGAGAAGGGTCCCTGCTGACGATTGTTGCCTTTAAATAACCACTGTCGTTTAAAGAAGGATATTCGTCGACAATCTTCTGCAATTCTTCATTATCCTTTTGCAGACCCTGCACCTGTGCTTTTAAAAGCCCATACTCTTCTATCTTTGCTTTTAATTCTTTGTTTTCTTGATATGTATCTTGCAAGTCTTTTACATTATCAATGACACCTGCCACATAGTGGACAGGCCTTGAAACTAGGGTTTGCACCCAGCCGGTAGTGTCTTTAATAAATTGTTCCGGCCAGGTAAGCTTTGAACGGCTTAAAGAAAACCCTATCAATGCCACGAGAATAATAATGCTAACAAGCAAAATAATCAATCGTTTATTCATAAAAAACTGTGGCATGACAAAACACCTCTAAAGGAATTATCGTGAATCTTTTGCTTTGTTTTTAAACAGATGGATATGATCTAAGGCTTTGCCAGTTCCAGTTGCCACACAATCTAAAGGATCCTCTGCAATAACGACAGGCATCTTTGTCTCTTCACTGATAATCTTATCCAGGTTACGAAGAAGCGCACCGCCTCCAGTAAGGACAATACCTCTGTCCATGATATCCGCTGCAAGCTCTGGAGGAGTTTTCTCCAATGTTACCTTTACAGCGTCAACAATTGCTGCAACTGTGTCCTTTAAGGCAATTGCAATTTCTTCTGCCGTTATTTTGATTGTTTTCGGAAGACCTGTCAGCAAGTCTCTTCCGCGAATATCCATGTTTTCCATTTCCCCAGGGCTTCCAGCACTGCCGATTTCCACTTTGATGCTTTCTGATGTTCTTTCACCGATCATCAAGTTATACGTCTTGCGAATATAATTCACAATTGCATCATCCATCTCATCTCCGGCAATACGGATTGATTGGCTCGTTACGATACCGCCCAGTGAAATGATTGCCACTTCGGTTGTACCTCCACCAATGTCAACAACCATGCTACCTGTTGGCTCCCATACAGGAAGATTAGCTCCAATTGCTGCAGCAAACGGCTCTTCGATAGTATATGCATCCCGGGCTCCCGCTTGGCGTGTAGCGTCAATTACAGCCCTTTCTTCTACTGCTGTTATGCCAGATGGCACACAAACCATTACATAAGGTTTTCCTGAGAAATATCCTTTGTTTTTTGTAGCTTGTTTAATATAGTACTTCATCATAGTAGCTGTTGTTTCGTAATCAGCAATAACTCCATCCTTCATTGGTCGAAGTGCAACAACATTACCAGGTGTTCTCCCGATCATATTCTTTGCATCATTTCCGACTGCAACAATGCTTTTCGTATCGGTTTGCAGCGCGACAACAGATGGTTCTCTTACGACAATGCCCTTTCCTTTTACATAAACTAATGTGTTCGCTGTTCCTAAGTCAATTCCAAGGTCTCTTGTTCCAATTCCAAACATATTGTATCTCCCTTTCTGAAACTAAGTGCTAAATTTTAAGCAGGTAGATTTTCTCCTTGTTATCATAATCATATATTTTTTGTCATATTCAGACATATTTAGGCAAAAAAATCATAAACAATATTATATCTTAAATATGGATAAAAGAACAGTCTCATATATATCCTTTTTCCTTTAGACTTACAAATTTATTTTCCCCAATAATGATATGATCGAGCAAATCTATCCCAATGATTTTGCCGCTTTCTGCCAGCCTTCTTGTTACCTCCACATCCTCCCTGCTTGGGGAGGGATCACCTGAAGGGTGGTTATGCAGGCAGATGACCGAAGCTGCTGAGCGCTTAATCGCTTCCTTAAATACTTCTCTAGGGTGAACGATGCTCGCATTCAAGCTGCCAATAAAAATTGTCTGCTTATGCATGACAATATTTTTCGTATTGAGGTACAAGCAGATAAAATGCTCCTGTGATAGGAATCTCATTTCATCCATCAAGTATTTGGCGGCATCCTCAGGAGAGCGTATCGCATACCTCTCCTTAAAGGCAAGCTTTGAAACACGCTTGCCCAGCTCTAATGCCGCCAAAAGCTGCAGCCCTTTGGCCGTTCCGATACCCTTAATTGCCTTCAGCTCGTCCAATGTCGAATCCTTCAATATTCTCAACCCATTAAAGTGGTGGAGCAGTCTATTGGCAACATCCAAGGCAGATTCATCCTTCGAACCTGTCTGGATGAGAATTGCAATCAGCTCCTGATTGGTTAAGCTTTCGGCACCTTTAAGCATAAAACGTTCCCTGGGGCGCTCCTCTTCCGGAAAATCTTTAATTAATATAGAGTCCATGCTTATATTATCCTCCTATCAACTATTCTATGAAGAGAACAGAGATGGGGGAGTAAACCTTTTTAATGAGGCATGTCAAATCCAAGGGCCCGCAGCTCGCGGATGGTCCTGGATATCGGCAGTCCAACCACCGTAAAATAATCTCCTTTGATTTCTTTCACCAAAAGTCTGCCAACTCCTTGAATGCCATAGGCACCAGCCTTATCAAACGGTTCCCCGGTGTCGAGATATGCGTTTATTTCTTCATCTGTTAATTCCCAAAACAGAACTTTTGTTTTTTCAAAAAAAACGGTATGCTTTCCATTTACCGCGATGGATACACCTGTATAAACAGCGTGCTCCGCCCCGGACAGTTCCTTTAAGGTCTGATACGCATCTTTTCTAGATGCAGGTTTTCCGAGGACATTCCCATTATGGTATACAATCGTATCCGCACCTAAACAATAGCTTTCAGGATGTGCCTTGGAAATAGCGTCTGCCTTTCTTTTAGCCAATTCCATCACTATTTCTCCAGGTTCAAGGGACTTGTCAAAACTTTCATCTGCATCACTGCTGGAAACTTCAAAAGATATATGAAGGTCTTCAAGGAGCGCTTTTCGTCGAGGAGAAGATGAAGCTAATATGAGGGTTTTCTTAAACATAATTCCACCAACCTAACATTTCATAATGGGAGATACAAACCTATCCTATCAAAGAATACATACATATACAATTTTCAACGAGAAAATTTTAACAAACAGTAAATGAAATGTAACATGACGTAATATGTAGAAATATATCGAAAATTCCCTTTGACTCCTCTTTCTAAATATGACGTAAACATTATGCATTTAGTTTCAAAGAGTTACAAATTCTGTCCATAAAAATAAAGGAAGCAGTTTGCTCCCTTTATTATTTCCCAGGTAATATGTAGTTTATGAACCAATTTCGACATAGTTTGCCAAAAAAGCCAAAAGCGACTTTTGAATAGTTTCTTGATTGGCTGCACCGCTATCCTGTTCAAGGGCAGTTGCACCTTTTACTCCCGCCGCGAGACCTTCGGCTGCTTGCTTGATGGATTCTTCCTTAAATCCGCTTATCTTCAGATCATTCAGCAACTTTTGCTGTTCCTTTAGTTTTTTCGCTGTATCCTCTTGTATAGAGCTACCAGCAAAAGCACTTGTTAAGGCAGCACTTGCAGCACTGTATATTTCTGGGGCAGCATCAAGGAACTGTTTTTCTGCCTTGCTGACTTTGCCTGCTTCGCCTCCAGGAAAAATCATTTCCTTTGCGAATGGTTTTTCGCCATCTTTTTCTATATCTGTTTTTAATTCTTTTGCACTGTCTATATCAGCTGTTACGCCTAAGTAAATGGCAAATTTCCCGTCAATCGCCACCTTCTGTGCAAATATTCCTTTGTTTGTAAGCTCGTCAATCTCTTTATCTGCCGCTTCTTCTGTTGTATAGATATTATTTTGCACAACAAAGGTGCTGATTTCTTCTTTTGTGGCTTCAACTGATCCTGATGCAGGTTCATTACTGCTGCCACCGCCTGCTGTTTGTGCAGGTGCTGTAGAATTGTTGTCTGCGATTGCTGTCTTATCAGTATCGACCATTTTCAACAGCACGAAACCGAATCCTGTCCCTAAAACAATCGCAAAAAACACAGCAAAAAAAATCGATGCAACCATTCCTTTTGATAGATTTCTTTTGCTGCCTTTCTGCTTATTCTTTGAAAGCATATTTTTCTTTTTGTCCTTATCCGTTTGCAATTGAAATTCCTTTATGTCGTCGGATTCCTCTTCACTAGGATTTGGAAGAATCCAGTCAAAACTTTCATCTTCAAGTGCTTCGCTGCCTGCTGCAATTTCCTCAGCCGAGTTTTTAGGCAAAATAGAATCCTTGTTATTTACAAAAGCATCCTGTTGGGTCTCTGCTTTCGGTTGTGAATCCTTGTTTTGGAACGGACGGTCTTTTCCGTTGATTTTGATAGTAATCGTTTTGCGGTTCTCCGGCTTTTCTGTCACTCGTCCTACCTCCATTTACTAGTTTTGTCCATCCTATCATACTAGTAAAAAAAAATAACAAGACTTTTGTCGTCTTGTTATAGAATGATTTCGTCAAATTCAGTTTTTTTTAGACACAATCAGACTCACTTTTAAGAGGATGGTGACCTTCTGCTGCACAACCTGAATTTCTGTCTCTTTTGTGTCTACTTGGGTTGACAGCAGCTGCTCCAACATTATCATGAAACAAGCCTTCCTCAAGAAGTGCTACCACATTTTTGGACAGATGCATCATGTCCAAATTTCATTTATTCATATCTTATGACATGGTTTTTCATGTTAAGTTTAAAAATTTCTATTTCCTAAATATAATCGTATAGCGTCCCCATAGCTCTTTAAAGAAATACATTTAAATACCAATTAATCAGACTATTACCATAAAAATAGCTGATAAGCGTGCCAATCACGATAAATGGACCAAATGGAATCGGCTTGTTTTTTTTCACTTTACCTGTAAACATGCCAATAAGGCCGCCTGCAGTCCCAAATAATGTTGAAAGAAAAAAGGTTAGGAGAATAAGCTCCGCACCAAGCACCAAGCCAATCACGGCAAACAGCTTAATGTCTCCGCCACCCATGGCGCCTTTACTGACAACTGAAATTACATACAAGAGCACGAAACCGACCACTGCTCCAAGTAAACTGTCCCACCAAGGGTCCAGTTGAATAAAGATTCGTTCTACTAAAAGCAGGCTGCCGAAAAACAACAGCACCTTATCTGGAATAATCATGTATTGAATGTCGGAAACAGTGATGATCATCATTAAAGAGATGACCGTCCACGCAACAAAAAGCTCTGCTTCCCAGCCAAGAATAACTGGGCATAAAACAAAAAGAATACCTGTCAAAAGCTCAAATATAGGGTATAAGGGAGAAATTGATGCCTTGCAGCACCTGCATTTCCCCCTAACGAACATATAGCTTAAAACAGGTATTATTTCTAGCATTGATAAAGTATGCCCGCAATATGAACAATGTGATCTTGGCTTTACAATTGATTTTTTCAATGGAACTCTGAGCCCGACAACGTTATAAAAAGAGCCTAGAATTATTCCGTATAGGAAGATTAGTAGGTAGATCATATAGTACCTCAATTATCGATTAAATGTGTTGTCATTACTTTCTCTATCAGCAGCGTTTATTCCTGCTGAAGTAGCATAAGTAAAAATGTAATATTTATACTTCCATTTTAACTATTACTAGTTAAGGTAAGTCGATTTTCATAAACATTAGCAGAATAAATCCGTACATATTCATATTCTCATGGAACCTGACTTATCGACAACAAAAGCAACATCAATCGGAGAACTGTTCGCATTTGTCGCTTTCCTTCTGGAGAAGACGAATATCTAAACTTCCTAGTGCCGAATTGTTTACCGGTTCAACAATAACACTTTGTGATGGTGTCTGGTGTCACTGTAAATTAAACTGTTGGTGTTGATGCTGCTCCCTTTGTATTGAATGGTATCAACAGCAATGTCAGCACTGACATTATAATAAATTTACTAATAACTAGCGCTTTCCTCTTTTCCCCACTCGGTACTTGCTGCTGTTAACCTATATGATATAGTAACTACATTACATCAAGGACTTTTGAACTTTTATAGTTATTTCAGTTTCCAATATCGTTCTGTTCCAATGTGTTAAACAGCCCTTCCCCCCAATCCTTTAGTTGCTAAATTAGTGATATTTAAAAAAATGCATAAAAAAAAGAACTGCTATTAACTAGAAGTTCCTTATGCCAACATCGACTATTTCATATAGCATGCGACTCGGTTCCGACCTGCCCGCTTTGCTCCAACATAGAGCGCTCTGTCAGCATGTCTTATTAGTGCCATTGCCTCTTCTGCTTGCTCAGGAGCACATGCAAGTCCTAGTGATGCAGTAATACTTACCTGCAATTCCCTTTGTGTATCATCTATATTTTGTTTAATCGAAAATGGTCGTGATTCTATCATTTTTCTCAAGAATTCTGCTAGTTCCTCTGCTTCTTCCATTTTTGCGTTTTCAAGGAGGATGACAAATTCTTCGCCTCCATATCTTGCTACTACTCCGTGTTTGTCTATAAATTGTGAGACTCTATCTGCAAACTCTATTAGTATTTCATTACCTGCTTGATGGCCATACGTATCATTGATCGATTTAAAATGGTCGATATCTAGCATGATGACAGTCAAACTCCTGATGATTTCTTTATTCATCTGCGAGAATTTTGCCGTTAAGAGCTTCTCAAAATACCGGTAATTATAAAGCTTTGTCAGCCCACAACGCTCGCTGTTTTCCTTTGTTTTCTCAAAGTATCTCGCATTATCAAGTGCGACTGCAAACTGGGTGCACAACAAATCCAATATCATCAGCTTTGTTTGTGCAAAAGCCTTCTTTTGTGTACTTCCTAGAAGCAGAATACCAATGACCGCATTATTTTTGATGATTGGCATGCACAGGACACTTTCAATATAATCGGGCATAAAGCCTTTGTTCAGCTCTTCCCAATCTTTGCGCCTGTGGTAAACTGCTGGTTTTTTCGCTGCTAGTACTCGGCCGATAATCCCTTCATTTTCCTTCAGCACATCAGAGAAAGTCGGGAGCTTCTTCTGCTTTTCTACCCTGGCAATTGACTCTAACTCCTTTTTGCTGTTTACCTGATCCACATACACAACATCAACTTTAATCAGATCAAAGATGCTGTCGATAAACAAATTAATTGTTTCCTTTACAAATAAAGCTTGAGATAACTGATGCCCTATTTCTGCTATCTTTTTCAAATAGTCATTAATTGTTTGGCTTGAATGATACAGTCTCAAAACGACAGATAAGCAGATGAATGGAATTCCTATTAAAACAAGAGCCATCAAGCCAATATCCAAGTACATAATATACAATGCAAAACCGACAGGATACGTAATTAGTGTCGTGAAGAATTCCCACATAACATCTTTTGTAAGGAAACTTGTCCTTCTTTTATACACTAGACGATCAATGCAATAAATGATGACCGCATTCAAAACAAAATAAATAAAAGGATAAAAAAGAATAAGCATAAAAGAGTCAAAATGAAACAGAATGTCTGTTCCATGGCTTCCGCCAAGGAAGTAGTAGATAATTCCGCTCAAGACGGAAACGAGAAAGAACATCGCTGAATTCATCGGCAGCCGAAAAATCGATTTTTTATCAAGACGCATTTGCAGCATTAATGCGAATAGCGCTATTTGCACAAGTACTGTCTCAATAAATAAACCAAATATTAAAAAAACAGAGATGGTTGCCCACTGCAGAAAGAAAACAGGAGTTCCATTAATCATCATCGGCATGCTTGCAACGATTGCCATAAATATTAAAAAAGCAAGCACATCACCATATTCCCCCGAAATGTTCGGTGGATATAGGTGATATGTCAGCAATAAGCCAAAAGGAATAAGCACTATCCAAGTTACCCATATTATTTTTTTAGTAGATGATTTAACCAAGTGTTCCACCTAATTTCTCTTCAAAAAAATGCATTGCCTTATGGTGTCTTTCAACAGGCTAATTATTTCATATTACGAAATTTCAAACTTTTTACCTATTAACATTATACTATATTTTTTTATTGCAAAAATATATAAAAATTTGTAAAAAGTTCTGTTACTTTACTCCTAAATTCCGTTCCTTCCAAAAGGCAAGTACATTTGACAAGAAATACAGGGAGCCAGTAATGACAAGCATCTCATGTTTTTCAAGGCTTTCGAGTCTTTCAGTGATTGATCTTTTCCAATCCTCAGTGAAGTATTTATTAGGATGGCTGCTTTCTCTAAACAGCGCCTCTCCTGCTGCTGCACGCGGGAAGTCAAAGCTAGTGAAAGTGATGTCTGTTGCAGCTTGTCCTAACTTTTCTATCATTTTATCTGTTTTCTTGTCAGACAATGCAGCAAACAAGATGCTCTTCTTTTTATCTTTGTATCGTGTCTGTAACACATCAACTAAAGCTTCGACCCCTTCCTGATTATGTGCACCGTCCACTAGCACATACGGATCCTTAGAGAGAATTTCCAACCTGCCGGCCCATCGCGCACGAAGCAGTCCTGTCTTAATATCCGCTACACTCACCTTTAAGCTGTCTTTTAAAAGCATTGCAGCCATTACGGCCAGAGAGGCATTCTCTGCTTGATGCTCTCCTAGCATGCCAATCTGCAAATCGTTAAGTTTTGTTGCTGCGGTTTTGAATGTGAAGCTTTCGCCATCCTCGTTCGAGTGATAATCTTCAACGATGAAATGTTTGCCTAACAAATAGTTAGGAGCATTTTCCTCCTTCGCTCTGCGGACGATCACTTCCTCTGCTTCCTGCTGCTTGACAGCTGCAATAACTGGCGTGTTTTCTTTTATAATGCCAGCTTTTTCAAACGCTATTTCGCTGTATGTCTCTCCTAAGATGGCGGTATGATCAAGACCGATACTAGTGATAATAGATAGGAGAGGGCGGATGATATTAGTAGAATCGAAACGACCGCCTAAGCCAACTTCATACAGAACTACATCTGGTTTTTGGACAAAAGCAAAATAATAAAGGGACATTGCCGTAATAATTTCAAATTCTGTCGGACCACCTAATTCGTCTTTGTCCATCTCCATAACGATCGGATAAAGGATGTTGGCAAGCTCCCTGATTTCCTCATCTGCAATCGGAACACCATTGATGCTGATCCTTTCATTAAATTGTTCAATATAAGGGGAAGTAAAGGTTCCAACTGTTAGCCCCGCACTCTCCAATATATTCCTCAAATAAGCAACAGTAGAGCCTTTGCCATTTGTGCCCCCTATATGTATTGTCTTGATATTTTTCTCCGGATAACCAAGCTTCTCCATCATGATGTTCATTCTAGTGAGTCCCGGCTTAATCCCGAGCCGCAGCCTTCCATGTATCCACTTCAATGCCTCTTCATACGTCTGGAACATATTTTTACACCTCTTCTTGGTTAATCGTTAAATAGGGAAGACGAACCCTATTATGATAGGATTCGTCTTAGTTTAAAAGGGAAAATTATGCATCGCCCTTTAATTCTTTAATTCGAGCTTCGACTGTTGCTCTTTTTTGCAGATAATCCTGCTCTTTTGCTTTTTCTTCATTGATGACTTTTTCTGGTGCTTTACTAACAAAGCCTTGATTGCTTAGTTTCTTCTGAACTCGTTCTACTTCCTTCGTCCATTTCTCAAGCTCTTTAGTAAGACGGGCAATTTCTTCTTCCATATTGATGAGACCTTCAAGAGGAAGAATAATTTCCACACCTGTGATTACAGAAGTCATCGCCTTGTCAGGTATAGCAATATCTGATGCGATTTCCAACTCTTCTGGGTTACAGAAACGCTCAATATACGCTTTGTTTTCTTCCAATGTAGCTTTAATTCCATCATCCTGTGCTTTCAAAAGGATTTTGATTTTTTTGCTCATTGGTGTATTTACTTCTGCGCGGCTGTTTCTTACAGAACGAATGATTTCCACAAGCAGCTTCATGTCATTAGCAGCTTTATTGTCAGTAAATGCAGGATTAACTTCCGGCCATGCTGCAGTTGTAATAGACTCCCCTTCATGCGGAAGGTTCTGCCAAATTTCTTCTGTGATGAATGGCATGAATGGATGCAGCAATCTCATTGTATTGTCTAACACGTA
>JAPSHL010000003.1 GCA_031179905.1 Bacillus sp. (in: firmicutes)
ATTACATCCGAAGAATAAATCCCAATCTTAACATGGTTACCTGCTGCTCGTGCCAAAATAAGAATAGGTTGATTGTAATCATTTTTAAAGATAAAATCGGGGCCATTCCAACTTACAGTTGCATCCCGGTTAGCCGGGACATATGAAACTCCTTTACTGTGTGTATAGCGTTGGACTATATTCAACCCTGCGTTGTCAATTGCATTGAAAAGGGTAGAGGAAACTTGACAAATACCACCTCCATATTCTTCCGAGTATTCCCCATTTACAATTGCTGTAGACGGTAAATATCCTCTTTCCATTGTTCTTTCTCCAACTACTTTATTAAATGAAAAGGTTTCTCCTGGAAAAAGAACAAAATTATTTATCGCTTTTGTAGCAAGCTTAATATTGTTGTTTCGTTCTTTGTTATATGGATTGAAGAAAGTCCAATACTCCCCAATTTTTTCACCTCTAATGTTTCCGAGTAATTCACTGTCAACTCGTGGATAAGTGGCAACTATAGGAATGTCAATTGCAGCTGGACCGTCAGTGAAAAAATAAGAATAAACCATTTCAGTAAAGATATCCCTGTTTAATCGGTAGCCAACCTGCTCCGGTATAATATTGCCATAAGTATCTATAATGGCATTTTTAGGTTTTTTACTGATTTGTTGATCTATTTTATCCATAAAATCTTCCATCTTATCTATATCTATAAAAGGCAATACAGGATATTGTATGGAAAAGTTGGCACGGTTAACTACGAACATTTCCTCGCCCTTATTATTAATAATTAAACTGTCAGGTATATTCATTTGTTGCGTATATATTATAAATGCAAACATCCAACTGAAATACATATCATAAAACCCCCTATTATAAGTATGAAATGAAATCCTTCTTTTTATGTAATCTAAAACGCAACGAATAGTAACATTGCTGTAATTATGCGTTGGTAGACTAATTCCATTGGTAGGTAGATAATCTTAATTAGGAGGGAGAAAGAATTAATTAGTTTGAATTTTAAAAACTTAAGAACGGGCCATCATCTTACTCAATAAGAAGTATCAGAAATAAACGTAACTCGTCAAGTAATTGCAAAATAGGAAAAAGGGGAGTCTGCCCCTGATTTACACTACTGTATTAAGCTTGCCAAACTTTATAACGTTACTCTTGATAATTTAGTCCATTTCGAAAAGGAAGACAGTGGTTTAGGCATACCGTCGAAAGGAAAACAATACCTACATCCCATCCCTTATTTGTATCAGTTTTCGCCTTTTATGTGCCTCATTATTAAATGAAAAAGCTGCCGTCAGTTTTTGCAGAGCCATACTGACAAACATATCGGCCTGGCTTTCTGGCATATGGTTTGATTTAGACCTTGTGGCGGACTATTTAAAGATATTGCTTATTTAATGCCATTTGTACATGCAGTAGAAATGGGAAAAGCGGCCATTAATAACGCTTATAGAGAAATTCTTCCATAAATATAATGGGTGAGCGGGTATGCAGTTCTGTTATTAGTGGTTACCACTATTGTTTTTAAGAAGCGGATGCTGAGTAATGAATAATAAGATGTTATTGTTAAGCATTAATATTTTTGATGATAAACTTTACTTCATTTAAAATATAGTTTAGGAAGAGGTGATTATAATGAATGATAAAATCTTCGATGATGTAAAGGCAAAAGTCCAGCAGCAATTTGGGGAAAATGCTAAAAAATATGTAGAAAGTAAAAACCACTCAAAAGGCGCAGATTTACAACTGTTACTTGAATGGACTGCACCTAAAGAGAGCTGGACAGTATTAGATATAGCAACAGGTGGCGGACATGTAACAAAGCTCTTAGCTCCACATGTTAAACAAGTTTTTGCAACAGATATAACAGTTGAAATGCTTAAGGAAGCAAAACAGTTTTTAGAGCAATATGCTTCAAATGTACACTTCATTGTGGCAGATGCTGAAAATCTACCGTTTTTAGACGAAAGTTTTGATTTAGTTACATGCAGAATTGCTGCTCATCATTTTCCGAATGCTGATGAGTTTATAAAGGAAGCGTATAGAGTACTAAAGCCAGGAGGGAAATTACTTTTAGTCGATAATGTTGCTCCAGAGGAAAAGGTGCTAGATGAATTTATCAATAAATTAGAATTGCTTCGAGATAATAGTCATGTTCGTTGTTATACAAAAAGTGAGTGGGAAAGCTGGATGAAACAGACTGGTTTTACACAGATAAAATCCCATGTTAGTAGGAAACATTTGGAATACCAATCTTGGGTACAAAGAACAACCACCTCTTCTAAGCAAATCTCAAGTGTGACTAAGTTTATGGAAAATGCGGAAAAGCATGTACAGGAATACTTTGATTTTCAAAAGGAAGCTGATGAGATAACTGCTTTTAAGCTTGACGAATGGATAGTTATGCTTGAAAAAGAATCATAAAAAGATAGGCTGCCTTTTGCTTATCTTTTTTTATGAGCTTTTTAGCGAGAGAGATTTTCAGTTTTTTTATCTTCTCTAATAAACCAAGTACCGCCAATTAAGAAGATACCGCTGACCAGAAATACGGAGATAATGCCCAACCACGACCCGACAATTCCAAAAAATAGAGGGGCAATCATCTGGGATAACCTATTTGTAGATAGTCTTAAGCCAAGGACCTCACCAGTCCGGTTTAAAGGAGAAGCATTATAGGTAGTAGTCATAGACAAAGGTTGCCCGCAGCCTAACCCGAATCCCATCAAGCAGCTTAATACACAATAAAATACAAGATTATGTGTGAATGGAATAAGAAGAAATGATGCTCCTGCAAGAAGGACAGAGGTTAATAATATTTTGTCCCGGCTTATATATTCTAAAAGCTTAGGCAGAAGAAAGCGAATAATAATCATTGCTAAACCTTGTAAAGAAATAATCCATCCTATTTGGGAATTTGACATATTAGCTTTAGTCGCAAATATTGGGAAATAGGCGACAAATATATCTCGTGAATATAAAACTAGAGCACTTGATATCAAGGCCTTCTTCAACAATGGAATTTTTAATAATCCTATTGATTCAAAAATACTGTTTCTATTGTTCCTTTCCTTCTTTATGGAAGGGATTTTAAAACAAATGAAAATAGGAATAATCGAGAATAACAGCGAGACGAGAAACACATTGTTATAACTATAATGCTCGGAAATATAGCCACCCAATACTGGTCCTACTAATGAGGCAGCTGCAACTGCCATGCCAAACATACTAAAATATTGATCTCTGTTTGATTCCTTAGCAATATTTCCGATGACGTTTTGCAGTGAAACAGCGATAAAGATATTGGATATCCCTACAATAAACTGGCTTATATACAAAGCCCATATTGCTGAGAAAAAGTATGGAAAAAACATGCCGATCGCCAATCCAATCATCCCAAAAATAACAGGA
Organism: Bacillus sp. (in: firmicutes); assembly: GCA_031179905.1. Classification (GTDB taxonomy): domain Bacteria; phylum Bacillota; class Bacilli; order Bacillales; family Cytobacillaceae; genus Niallia. Next base: position 3,409 of record JAPSHL010000003.1, read on the forward strand.
TATCGATCACCATACTTATCTGCTATTCTGCCAGCCTGTAAGGCAAGTAGGAGTGGGAAAAAGGCGAATGCAGCTGTTAATATGCCTATTTCAAGAGTATTTGATCCTAAGTTAGAAGCATATAACGTGATAATTGGTCGAGTTATATTAATAATTAATTGAAAGCGAAAACTGAAAATATAATTATTTTTAACATCATATATCTCCCCATAATAAAAAAGAAAGAGCAGAAGTCTTCCTTTCATGAATAGTTATTTTATAGAATGGATCATTTGATCAAGGTACTTGAGAATTTCTTCTTTATTGCCTGCAACCTTTTCCTCTCTTGCTTTATCCTTTTCTACTCTATCAAGTGATTTTGCCAATATTTCTTCTTCCTGTTCCTGTGGAATTACTACAACACCGTCAATGTCGCCGACAAGTATATCACCCGGTTTTATCGTGACCCCTCCACAAGAAATTGATACATTTATCTCTCCCATGCCTGCTTTTCCGCCTGCTGCTACCGTTGTTCCTTTACAGAAAACAGGGAAATCGAGGTCTTTAATACCGTTAATATCTCTAATAGCCCCATCTACAACAAATGCTCCAACTCCAAGCGTTTTTGCCATACCGATCACAAAATCCCCTGCAGCAGCTCTATATGTATCACCCTTAGCATCAACAATAATAACATCATCAGGTTTTGCCTCTCTGATTGCTTTTAAGACAGCCAGATTATCACCAACAGGAATTTTTACTGTGAGCGCTCTGCCAGCAAATGAATACTCTTCCTTAATTGGCTTTATAGAAGGATCCAGATTATTTAATCCATTCATAGTATCGGAAATGGATGTTGTAGGAATGCTTTTAAATTGCTCTATTATTTTCTCCATGCAAGCCTCTCCTCTTTATTATTGTTTTCTGTAATTATACAAAACTTGCACCATACTATAGAAATCAATTATAGTTATCGCTATCTATAAAAAAAAGTAATGGTTAAATTTTATGTCTAGATATCAATAAATAAAAAATAGTTATGGATAAACATAAAAAAGCGATATTTCATTTATCGTTAGCTTTATATTACAGTGATAGTAGAAATTCAATATTGAAAATCTACAAGAACTAAAGAAATAGGGAGATGGAAATATGAAGGCATATAAGTTAGGAGTATTACAAGGCGATGGTATCGGCCCAGAAATTGTAAGCGCTACAGTTAAGGTGTTTAAAGCTGCTGCACGAGAGTTAGATGTTAAGTTTGATTGGATAGAGCTTCCTATGGGGTGGGAAGGAATTAAAAAGTATAATGATCCGACACCTAGTTATACAAAGGAAATGTTAAATGACTGTGATGGATGGATTTTAGGGCCACACGATTCTGCAGCATATCCGCCAGAACATAAAGCGAAAAGAAACCCAAGCGGTGAACTTCGCCATACTTTAGATCTATACGCAAACATCAGACCAGCAAAAACAATGCCTGGAGCGAAAAGCGTTGTAGGGGAAGCAGATTTAATTATTTATCGTGAAAATACAGAAGGCTTTTATACAGATAGAAACATGCATATTGGCGGAGGGGAATGGCAAATAACACCGGAAGTTGTCGTATCCGCAGGTGTTTTTACAAAGAAAGCGGCTGAAAGAATCGCACATGCTGCCTTTAAAATGGCGATGCAGCGCAGAAAAAAAGTAACGATTGTTCATAAAGCAAATGTTATTAAACTTGGAACTGGTCTATTCTTAAATACATGTAAAGAGGTAGCACAGCAATATCCAGAGGTTACGGTTGATGATTACCATATAGATGCAATGACTGCACACTTAGTCCGCAGAGCAAGAGAATTTGATATTATAGTAACAGAGAATATGTTTGGCGATATTTTATCAGATTTAGCTGGTGAACTAGTTGGAAGCCTAGGATTAGCTCCTTCTATCAATACCAATGAAAATCAAGCAATGGCCCAAGCTGCTCACGGATCAGCACCGGATATTGCTGGTAAAAATATTGCAAATCCAATTGGAATAATGTTGTCGACTGTTATGCTGATGGATTGGCTGAGTGAAAGACATCATGATTCAAAACTGCACCAAGTCGGTCAGCTTGTTGAACAAGGAATAAATAGCTGCCTTAAAGCCGGGACAATGACTGGAGACTTAGGGGGCACAGCATCAACTTCTGATTTTGCAGAGGCGATTATTACAAGAATTGGTGAGTTAGCTGTCAAATAAATGAAAACGCATTCAATGTGTTTGGGGGTATAAATTTGTTATCAATTCTAGGTTTTCTAACTATTGCGGTTTTCACTTACTTAGTCATGTCTAAGAGATTGATTGCATTTACAGCTATCATTTTTGTTCCTGTAATTTTTGCCTTACTCGGGGGATTTGGGTCAAAATTAGGGGATATGATGGTTCAAGGAGTAGAGCTTACTGCTCCTACGGCAGTTCTCCTGCTATTTGCGATACTTTACTTTGGTATCATGATGGATACTGGATTATTTGATCCAGTTAGTAATATGATTTTAAAAATTGCTAAAGGAGATCCTGTTAAAATAGCAATGGGGACTGCTATATTAGCATTGCTTGTAGCGTTAGATGGGGATGGAACAACAACATATATGATTATTTGTTCTGCGATGCTGCCTGTTTACAGAAAAATCGGGATGAATCCATTAATATTAGCAACTGTCTCAATAATGTCTTTAGGGATTATTGCCGGGAGTACACCTTGGGGCGGATCCGCAACAAGAGCGATAAGTGTGCTAGGTCTCAATGCTAATGAATACTTTATCCCTATGCTGCCAGTAATGGTGGCCGGAGCAATTTCTACACTTGCAATTGCATACTTATTAGGAAAAAGAGAACGAAAGCGTCTTGGGGCGGAGGTTATAGCTAAATACAATCAAGAGATTGCAGCAACAGCCGAAGTGCAAGACAAAAAGAACTCGAAAATCATTTGGTTTAATCTGTTTCTGACTCTAGCAATAATGGGAGTATTAATTCTAGACGTAGTAGAATTGTATATTCTATTTATTATTGGATTTGCGATTGCTTTAGTAGTTAACTTTCCAAATATTGAAGAGCAAAAAAAGGTGCTTAAAAAACATGCTTCCAATGCCATACCGGTTGTATCACTTGTACTGGGAGCAGGTATATTCACAGGTATTCTTCAAGGTACGGAAATGGTTGACCAAATGGCAAATGATATCGTTTCTATTATTCCAAGTGCATTTGGAGAATACTATACTATCATTGTTGCTATAATTGGACTGCCACTTAGCTTCCTAATGTCTAATGATGCCTTTTTCTTTGGTGCTTTACCTGTATTAGCAGAGGCTGGGAGCCAATATGGAGTAGATTCTGTCAGTATAGCGAGGGCATCTGTTATTGGACAAACAATACACTTAATAGGACCAACATCTGCACCATTATGGGTGTTAATTGAATTAATCCGAAGTGATCTAGGTAAATTACAAAAATATACAATGGGCTGGATTCTCTTAACAGCCGTAGTCATGATTATTGTCGGAATATTAACAGGAGCAATGGCACTGTGATTACAGTAGTTAAATAAATTAACCACCACATAAAATAGCCCTTTAAAGAAAAGGGCTATTTATATTAGTGAAGGAGGATAACATGGAGTTTGAGTTTTTAACAGCTTTACTTTCTATTATTGTTATTGATTTAGTCTTGGCAGGGGATAACGCCATCCTTATCGGGCTTGCTGCCAGAAACTTGCCGAAGGATCAACAGAAAAAGGTTATTATGTGGGGTTCTGTAGGTGCAATTATCATTCGAATTGCAGCAACTTTAGCTGTAGTGTGGCTTTTAGAGGTACCAGGTTTACATTTAGCAGGCGGATTAATGCTAGTTTTCATTTCTTATAAATTATTAGTTGAAAATGAGGAACACAGTGATATAAAATCAAGTAATAATTTTTGGGGTGCTGTTCGAACAGTTATTATTGCAGATGCATTAATGGGATTGGATAATGTTTTAGCTGTAGCGGGAGCTGCCCATGGAAGTATTCTTTTAGTAGTGATTGGCTTATTAGTTTCCATACCTGTAGTGATGTGGTGCAGTACGTTAATATTGAAATGGATTGAGCGTTATCCAGTCATTATTACTTTTGGTGCAGCCATTTTAGCATGGACAGCTTCCAAAATGATCGTCGCGGAACCTTTTGTAAGTTCATACTTTCAGAACCCATTATTAAAGTATGGCTTTGAAATATTAGTTATTGCACTTGTAGTTGGCAGAGGAATTTATAAAAATAAACAGGTAAAACAGGCAGCTGATACAGCAGACAAAGAAATTACCGCTAAATCAAATGAGTCAATCAACTTTATGGTTGAGGAAAAAACGGAGGCTTATCTTGAAGAGGAAAATAAAAAACCAGAAAGGGAACTAACAAAGGTTTGACAGAACGAAGAAGGTGCCGAAATTCAACTCGGCACCTTCTCTATTATCTTTCCACAACAGATAAAACTTTTGTCTCTCCGGCAGCTAATGTAACAGCATCTTGCCAGATAATGGAGTAATTTTTATTTTTAATATTCGGCAATATAACTAATATGAGAGAACTGAAAGCATTTTTATTCAAATAGTCGAGATCAAATTCAATTAGAGGATCGCCTTTTTGTACGGATTGACCCATTGTGACTATAGCTTTAAAATAATCACCTTTTATGGAAGCTGTTTCAAGCCCGATGTGGATTAAAACATCTATGTCCTCAGAGTTTCTTATTGTCATAACATGATTCGTATGAGAAATATGCGTTACCTCACCAGTAACAGGTGAAACAATATTTCCATTGGAAGGATTGATTGCAAAGCCTTCTCCAACAAGCTTATTGCTGAAAATCGGATCTGGTACAGTTTCTAAAGAGACAAAATTTCCATCTGCAGGAGTAAAAATAGAATTCGCATCTGTTTTCTTCTGATGAATATTTTTAAACATAATGTAATCTCCTTTCATACAAGAGACACTAGTTCTCTTGCTACCTTAATCGTAAATGTAACGAGTGGCAAACTGTTAGTCAATTCATTTCTAAAGAACAACAAAATACAACCTTGTAATCCTAGTAATACCAAGGGTTTCAAGAATTATTCAAATAAAGAATGAACAACAATAATAAAATGTTATGACCCATTTCTCCAGGATTATGGGTGGTGAAAACGCACATCCATAACTTATTTTTATGATATTTAATAAAAAACGTATATTTTTTATTATGGTTTAAATGTATTAGAATAAATGTAGAAAGTAATTAATAACCTGTAAGTTTAAATAACAATAAAGGTGGTTATCTGATGGCAAATTATAAATTAGGTGTTCTATATGGAGACGGAATTGGCCCAGAAATTGTTAAAGCATCTGTAGAAGTATTAAAGGCTGCCACTCAACAAGCTAATAATGGTACGACTTTTGAATACAAGGAGCTTCCAATGGGTTGGGAAGGTATAAAAAAATATAATGATCCTGTCCCAGAAATAACGAAAAAAGGGCTGGAGGATACAAATGGCTGGTTGATGGCCCCGCATGATTCTGCAGCTTATCCTGATGAGCATAGAATCTCGAAACGAAATCCAAGTGGAGAACTTAGACATCATTTTGATCTATATTCTAATGTACGCCCAAGCCGCGCCTTGCCTGGAACTACTAGTTTAGTAGGAAACGCAGATCTTGTTGTTTTTAGAGAAAACACAGAGGGCTTCCTGTCTGATAGAAATATGTATAAAGGGACAGGAGAATACATGGTAAATAAGGATGTTGCTTTAGTAACAGGCGTATTTACAAGGCAAGCAACGGAAAGAATTGCTCATGAAGCATTTAAGTTAGCGATGACAAGAAGAAAAAAAGTAACGATTGTTCATAAAGCAAATGTAATCAAGTTTGCATATGAATTATTCCGTGATGTTTGCTACGAGGTTGGTGAAAAGTATTATCCAGAAGTAGAAGTAAATGATTTTCATATAGATGCTATGACAGCTCACTTAGTAAGAAGAGCAGAAGAGTTTGATGTTATTGTGACTACTAATTTATTTGGAGACATACTATCAGATCTAGCTGGTGAACTTGTAGGAAGTCTTGGTTTGTCTGCATCACTGAATACAAATGGGGAGCAAGCAATGGCACAGGCAGCACATGGTTCTGCACCTGATATAGCCGGTCAGAATGTCGCCAACCCAACAAGCATGCTTCTATCAACTGTAATGCTGCTTCAGTGGCTTGCAAACCATCATGATGATAATAATTTAAATGTTATTGCCGAAATAATTGAAAATGCCGTCTTGCAAACAATCGCTGAAGGACCAACTACCCGTGACCTTGGCGGAACGGCATCTACTACTGAATTCACAGAAGCTGTTATTAAAAGAATGACACAAGCGTAAACAAAATAAAACCAAACGGGTATCTGTTTGGTTTTTTCTATAGGAGGATTTATAGATGAATATAAGTAATGGGCTGATAAACTGTGGGAAATATATGCTGAATAATAATCTGGCATGGGGCACATCAGGTAATATCAGCAGCAGAGTCGATGATAAAACGATGCTTATAACAGCTTCAGGCACCTTTATGGGTGACTTGAAAGAAGAAGATTTCGTCCTTTTTGACCTTGAAACTGAAAAGAACTTGAGTGAAAGGAAAGCTTCTAAAGAAACTCCGATGCATACAGGGATCTATAATAACAGGTCAGATGTACAAGCCATTATTCATTCTTCCCCATTTTATACGACACTCTTTGCGTGCAGTAAAGAACCAATACTTTCAAACCTGTTTATTGAAAACTTTTATTACCTGGAAAATATCGGCTACGTCGATTACTTTCATCCGGGAACAAGAGATCTAGGTGAGGCTATAGCGGAAGAGGCAAAGAAATCAGATGTCATTATGATGCGTAATCATGGTGTAGTAGTAATGGATACTTCTCTATCTGAAGCCTTAATGAGATTGGAAACATTAGAAATGACATGCAGAATGATTTTAACTGCAAAATCAAGTGGGGTTGAATTACATTCGCTGCCTGATTATAAAGTGACGGAGTTTTTGGAAGAGTCCCTTTATAAACCAAGGGTTAAAAGATAAGGAGGCTCACCGATGATTGGTGTAGTAGCAGATGATACAACTGGAGCAAATGATATTGGTATTATGTTTTCAAAAAGCGGCTATAAGGTAAAGGTGCTTACCTTTGAAGAAAATATGGAAATTGTGAAAGATGCGGATGTAGTAATTATTGATACAGACAGTCGCTTAGATAGCCCAAAAACTGCCTATGATAAGGTATTTAAAGCAACAAGGATGTTACAGAAGGCAGATTGTTCGATGTACTATAATAAAACATGCTCTGTGTTTAGAGGAAATATTGGTGTAGAGTTTGACGCCATGCTCGATGAATTGAATGAAGAGTTTGCGATTATTTCTTTATCTTTTCCACAGAACGGCCGTACAACCGTCAATGGGGTTCATAAGGTAAATGGCAAAAGAATAGAAGATTCAGAGTTTCTTCATGACCCAGTTCATCCAACAATTGAGTCAAACTTGGAATCCATTTTGAAAAAACAGACGAGAAGAAAAGTGACTTCTATATATTTAGATATAGTCAGAAAAGGTCCTGAAGAATTAAAAGCTGCAATTGAACAGGCAAAGGCAGAGTATCAGTACGTAATTATCGATGGCGAAACTCAAGAAGATCTTAACATTATTGCCCAAGCTGCATCTGGATATAAAGTTATTGCTGGAAGCTCAGCCTTAGGAGAAGAATTGCCTAAAGCTTTGCCAAAATCAGAATTCTCCGATTTAGCCAGCACAGTAACGATAAAGGATACAAATGGAGTTCTGATTGTATCTGGAAGCTTAACTCCCCAGACAAAAGAGCAGACAAAAACACTAATAGATTCTGGTGTTTCATCAATCATAGTTGATTCGAGAAAAATTCTAGCGGACAATAATTATCAAGGAGAGCTTGAAAAGGTATACAAGGAAGCTGAGTTACTGTTGAAAGATGGGAAAGACGTTTTAATTATGGCGGAAAATGACCCGAACATAGTACGAGAAACAAAGGAAATCGGCAAACTTAAAGGCTTAGGTGAACTAATAATCAGTAAAAAAATCTCTAGTTTTTTAGCCTCTGTTTCTAAAAAATTGACTGATTCTCTAAACTTAAAAAGAATAGTAGTGGCTGGCGGAGATACTTCTGGTACTGTATGCAGGCATCTTGAGATCAAAGGAAACTATATTATTAAGGAAATTGATACGGGGGTACCTTCCGGGCTAGTAATCGATAAGGAAATGCTGATTGTTTTAAAGTCAGGCAGTTTCGGTAAAAAGGACTTTCTTGTTAAAGCAGTTTCGCATTTGAAGGAACTAACTGTATTGTAAGTGCGCTTTCTAAATCAATTAACATTCTATATAATTTAGTCTAGAAGTTATGATTTCAGGAGGTATAACATGGACAAACGAGATTGGCAGATATTGCAGAAGTTATACAAGGAAAAAAATATAACAAAAGTTGCAGAAAGTCTGTTCATGTCACAACCAGCACTTACAAAAAGAATTCAACAAATTGAAGCAGAATATAAAGTAACCATCGTTCATCGCAGTAAAAAGGGGATTCAGTTTACACCACAAGGAGAATACCTTGTTAATTATGCAGATGAAATGATTAAAAGAGATATAGAGGTACAGGATCATTTAGCTAATATGGATGAAGAGATTTCCGGTACATTACGTCTTGGAGTTTCCAGCTTTATTACAAGAAAAATACCACCAGTCCTTAAAGAGTTTAAATTAAGGCATCCAAAAGTCAATTTCAGCTTAACAAGCAAATGGAGCAGCCAGATTTATAATCAAGTATATAATCACGAAATTCATATAGGATTTGTGAGAGGGGATTATAAGTGGATCGGCGGAAAGAGATTATTATTAGAAGAAAACTTATCCTTAGTATCTCATAGTAAGGTTGATTTGGAGGATCTTCCAACATTGCCGCGGATTGATTATATTTGTGATGTTAAGCTACAGGATATGATAGATACATGGTGGTCAGAGAACTTTTCTGTACCCCCTAAAGTAGGAATTAAAGTAGATAAGACAGACACTTGCCGGGAAATGGTAGCACATGATTTAGGATATGCGATAATGCCCAGCTTAGTTATTAAAAGCAAAGGGGATTTATATCAGCTACCCTTAAATGATATAGATAATAACCCAATAACTAGACACACTTGGATGTTCTATAATCATGATGACTATAATCTGAAATTAGTAAGAACATTCATTGAGTTTATGGACGAAATCAACTTTCAAGATATGATATCAAAGCAATCTTAAATTATTAAGCAATGGAGTGTAGAACATGAAAAATTATAAGGTCGGTTTAATACATGCTACACTAAATTCGGTTAACCCAATACTTGCAGCTTTTGCAAAGAATTTTCCTGAAATTGAAACAGTTAATTTCATGGATGAGGGACTGCTTAGAGCGTTAGACAAAGAAGGAGAAATCACCCCGAAACTAGTAGAGCGTTTTGCAAGTTTGCTAGGAAGAGCGGTTGAAACAGAAGTAGATGGAATACTGCTTTCATGCTCTGCCTATAGCCCAACAATTACCGAAATGCGCAAAAGATTTCCAAAGCTTCCAATCGAGAATGTAGATGATGCAATGATAGAACAAGCTGTTAAGCTAGGAAACAGAATAGGTGTTGTTGCATCAGTAGCAACTGCAGGTCCTACTACTGAAAAAGCTGTAAAAGAAAAAGCTGAAGCTTTAGGAAAAGAAGTAGAGGTATTTGTAGAAGTTAATACAGAGGCTTTTGCTGCTCTAAATAAAAAAGAATTTGAGGCACATGACAGTTATGTTGCAAGCAGTGTCAAAAAGCTGCTCGACAAGCAAGTAGATTTAATCATACTAGCACAACTGTCCATGGCAAGAGCAAAAACTAGTTTAAAGGACGTTGACATTCCAATATTGACAAGTCCAGATATTAGCTCTAACAAAATTGTCAGCGAAATAAAAGCATTTTATCGTTAACCAAAGGAGAAGACCTTCATTTTAATGGAGGTCTTTTTGCATGAACAAACATAAGAAAGAACTTTTTACAAACTAATATTATTACTATGTTATATTTGTATTGGAATTATAATACATAGATAAATCTGGAGAAAAACAAAGATACATCTCCAGACAGGGGACTTTAGCATGATAGCATCTATAGTTTACATAGGGTTTATAATAATTGGTTTAATTTATTTAATTAGGAAAAAAAGTGATACAGAAGCTTACTTTTCATTAAAAATGATTGGATATTATATACTAGGAGCATTTGCCTTTAATATAAATCAAATAGCACTTCCCCTTGGATTTATCATTTTTTTGCTGTTTTTCCGGCCTAAGTTAAATGTACAAATAAAACGACAAGCAGCTTTATTTGGCTTGATTGTATTTATTGTTGTACAGTGGATAATGCCAATTTCTGGTTATCTCTGGGAAAGTCGCACGATAAATATTGAGCAGGAACTAGGCTCCGTTTATACAATTGATTTTCAAGAGGAAAATGCATTAATTACAAAGGAATTGAAGTTGGAAGATAGTAGTGTAAAGTTGGAAAATTTTAAAATGAACTATACACAATCTGGTAAAATAAAAGACTTAAGCTGGGTGATACTTGGAGCAGATGGGGAAAAGTTTAATTATTATCAGATTCAATATGTTATCGATAAGAAAAAGTATGAAATATCTAAAAGTCCGCACGAACCAGGGTCCCAATATGAGTTTTTAGTCGATGCTAAGTATTTTTTTGAAAATATGGATTTGCTTGATATTCAAGATATCACGAATGCTAAAGGTAAGTTCTCTTCATATACAATACACAGCTTTGGAGAAAGATCGCATTATGGCTTTGCAGAAAATGAACCCTATGTCATTTTAAATGGAGAAATAAAGAAATTAGACCCAAAACAGTTGCCAGTTGAAGGTTATTATATCTCCACATATGCACTGAAGAAAATGAGCGAAGAGACAGATGAGCAAGGAAACATCACACAAGAAGGCTGGGAAGGAACAGCAACAACTGATTATCTGTTTGATGTAACTGCTGTTGAAGAAGAAGAATATTAGTAACGGAAATTCCATAATAACAAAAGGCAAACTTTTCATAGGTTTGCTCTTGTTTATTAAATAAGACGATTTTTTATACTGTAAATCTTTTTTTAAAAGAGTCTTGTTATTTTGTGAAGTTACTTACCATAAGCTTAACTATACTTAAACTATTATTTTATTTTTCTCTTAAATGATGATATAACTAGAAAGGTATTTATTTTATAAGAGGTGAATAATGATTAATCAAATCTACCTACGAAGAAAAAACAAACTCATCCTAAATAAAGGCACTGAACCTACGCCGCATCTCCATTACATAGCCACAATCTTAGCCAATTTTGAGTCACTAGGCTATACACTTTCTAAACCTATCATAGATACACTATATACATATTCCAAAGATCAGCTAAACAAATTCTATCTGTCCACAATACATACTTTAAAAAAGTTGTTAGGCGCGGATAGAGCTTATAAGCCAATGTATCCGAACTTTCCTCAGCAGGTGATGGAAGCGAGTGATGCAGAACTTTATATCAATGCAATGATACATTATTTGTCACTAGGAACTGTGTTACCTGAATATGAACAGCAGACAAGAATGCCGTTGTATGACAAGACGAATCAAAAAGAAATCTCCCTTGGTTCAATAGACGACTTTCTTATGATTTTCCGAAACCTGCTTTCCTCTAAAACTTCTATTTCAGAAAGCGATAAGGAAGATTTGACATTTGTATTCGAAAGCTTTTCTGAAAATACGGGCCAGCTAATACCGCAAGAGATTCCTCTTAAGGAGAATATTGCGTTGCTTGGAAAGCTATTATTGGAAAATAACCTGAATCATGATATCCTTTTTCAATATATTAAAACAGCTACAGATGTCTTGCGGCTTGCTGTGTCTCTTTCGGATGGAGATATCAGCTTAGCCACAAGTACACGCTTTAGAAGCTTTAAAAGGAAGGAAAGACGTATACTTCTTGCTTTTCTTGAAAACTGCTGCAATATGGAAGAGGACATGAAAAGATATAAGAATAGATGGATCAGGTTAGGGGAGCGGTTACACCCGGCTGAATATAAACAATTTAAAAAGACTAATGAAGCATTTTTCAAGCTGAGAAATAATAAGTATATTCCTACATTTAATGGTATTATTGCAGACTTACTGCAAACTAACCGAATAGACGCCGCCATGACTTTATTGTCTGACAGACCTGGTGAATTTGCACGGAAACTTGATCAGCTCCTTAGATTGCATCAACAGCCTGAGGCAGTTATAGAAAATTTTAAAGCGATTGCTAATAAAATAGAAACGACAGTGCTGCTGCAAGTCAGAGAACACTTCAAACATAGAAATGATGTAAGAGAGAAAAGATCATTTTTTCCTAAAGGTAATGTTGCCAAAATGTTTGTAATTGATAATGATTTGCCACCAATTAATGAGGTAATTTGCCAAGATATTGTCGACATTTGTGAAAGTAACTTGATTGAAATATATAAGCAAAAGAGCCCTATTGGAAAGGTTTATTTGGATGAAGCACTAAGGAATTATTTGGTCCCATTTTCCCAACGCTCTGCCAATAAATCGTTGAAATCTGTCGTCAGAGGATCAAAGATAGATATAGCTGAGACAACGAGTACAATTAGAACCTTTTTATATTGGAAAGACGGGTTAAATGAATGGGGAACAGATATCGATTTGTCCGCCGTTATGTATGATGAAACTTGGGGGTATTTGGAACATGTTTCGTATACTAACTTAAGATCAGCGAAGTATAAATCATGTCATAGTGGCGATATCACTTCGGCACCAGCTGGAGCTAGTGAGTTTATTGATTTAGATATACAATCTGTCCGTAATTTCGGTGGAAGATATATTGTGTTTTCGATTCATTCTTTCAGCGGAGAAGCTTTTAATGAGCTGCCAGAATGCTTTATGGGCTGGATGAGCAGAGAAAATCCTAATTCTGGGGAAATATATGAGCCTAAAACAGTAGAGAACAGAATGGATATTACTTCTGATTCGGTGATTTGTATTCCAATGATTCTCGATTTATATGAGAATAAAGTTATTTGGACAGATGTTGCACTTCGGACTGAACCAGAATTTGTTAATAATGTAGAAGAAAATCAAATGGGCATGGTTTTGATGGGCAAAGCATTAACATCCCTTGTTAAACCAAACTTGTATGATTTATTTAAGCTTCATATTGAGGCAAGAGGGGAATTATGTGTTAATATAGAGGAAGCAGATCTAATTTTCTCTATGGATAAAGGAATAACTCCATTTGATCTTGATCTCATTGTTTCAGAATATCTGTAAAATTAATACATATTGGGCTATTATCTATCTTCCTTCTAACTCTTATATCATGTAAATCGTTAGATGGATAGCTTTCCCGATTAATATAAAGGCTATGCTATACCTTCCTTCTTAAACTCTTAGTTTTATCGAACTTAGGTATGGCAGTTACCTTGTAAAGTCAGACTCTCCAAAGGGTCTGACTTTATTTAGTGTAGTTTAGGTGTTTTATCCTAATTTGTGAAAACTACTAACTATCTACTGGAATATAAAGAAAAACCTACCAATACGGTGTATAATAGAAGAGAACTACATAGTAGATGCGGGTGGTGCTGGTCACTCTTTCCCTTATGGTGAAGGAGGTGAACACGCCAATGGATTTTCTAAGAACTCTGCTGGAGAATACTATTACAGTATTTTTTACAGCTCTTGCTGGAGCTTATGCGCAACGCTTAGCAGGCAAGAGGAAAAAAGAGCAAAGAAAAACCACCCCGCGCCACAAACGTAAGGGTGGTTCTTCTCGCTAATCTAATATATTAGCCTGACCGCACCGCCCGATATGGCAGTAGTTCAGGGCCAAGGAGTTACCCGCTCCTTGGTTTTTTCTAGTTTATGCTTATAGTTACATATTATACCCAAGCTACTATTAATTCAAGCAAAACAATAAAGATTATTTAATTTGGTTTTTTATATCATTTACAAAAAGAATCGTTTTGTATGAGCGGTAGGAGAACAGTTATGTGATCCTCTCCTAGACATTCGAGAAATTCGATTTCAAACGCTGTGGATGCATGCTTTTTAAGCTCATAGTTGAGCTATTTCGCTTTGTCATTCATTTACGAAAAATGATCTCTTTCTAATTCCCCGCTTGTAATAAGGAGCTTCGCTTTCGGCTGCGATGCCATAAACGGCCGTTTTGCAGTATTTGAAAAATCTTCATTCCTGGCTGCTTACCACATAATACTGAAAGGACGAAGACGAATTAAATAACGCAGACAGTACGAATAAACCGCCATGAGAATGACCGACAATCGTCTGTTTTTCTGTATTAACCTCATATTTTTGTTCAATCTCCGGCTTTAGTTGGTTTCTTCCGCATCCGATTTGTGGTATGTCTCTTCTCTGTCTATAGGATAATAAAAAGCCTTCCTCTGAAAAACCAGCGATGGAACAGTCTTGAGCAATAATAAGTAAACCAAATTGTAGTGAAGCTCCAATACCATTTCCAGTTTTCATATTGAATCAATTTGGTGTATTTGAGTGCTAATACTTCACCTATAATAATAAAACCTGTATGGAACAAGTAGTAACATAGCTTAACCAGAGGGCCTTTTTTCTCAGGATAGTATGAATTGAATAAGGCGCATAGTGTTGGGTATGCAATATATTCGAAGGTAAAGCTTCCCTTATAGGCATTTTTGAAAAATAGACGTACAGGATAATTGATTGCATCCTTTTCTACCACTAGTAAACCAAAAAGCCAGGTAATCACTAGTTTGAATAGGTACGCCAGAACTGCTGGACGGGATTTTTCTCTTGGGATTAATTTAAAAATTATTATTAAGCTTAAAACCCCTACTAAAACTTCTACAATTTTTTCCTTTTTATGCTCCATTCAGCTTCACCTCATATATGGAATAATGTTGCCAAAAAGGTTGATTTTATGTAAGTCCCTTTCTAGAAAAATCATAAAAAAGCCCAAGGTTTGTATCCCTTGGGCAGTTTGCCTATATCACTTATTTTATTCTTCCGTAATTTTAAAGCGTCGAACTAATTGTTCCAGCTCTTCGGACAACTTCGATAATGATGTCGCTGATGCAGAAACTTCCTGGAATGAAGCAGTTTGCTCTTCTGTAGCGGCTGCAACCTCCTCTGTGTTTGCTAATGTTTTGTTTGAGCTGTTTGCGATATCTTCCATTGAGTGCTGAACGCCTTGTACTTCTGTTGTAAGCTGCTCTGTTGTATAGGCTACATCTTTAATATGGCCAGCTACAACTTCGATGCTATTGAGTATTTCTTTTATATGTGAATTGGTCCGTTCAGACAGCTGAATCCCTGAATCCACATTTTCTTTTACAAGAGCCATGTTCTCGACTGTTTCTGATGAATGGTTCTGAATAGAGTTGATCAATGTATCAATATGGTTGGCAGAAGTGCTTGTCATATCAGCCAATTTTCTCACTTCATCAGCAACGATGGCAAAGCCTTTGCCATGCTCGCCAGCTCTAGCAGCTTCGATTGCGGCATTAAGTGCAAGCAAGTTCGTTTGTCCGGAAATTTCCTGGATATTATTTAAAGTCTCTTTTATTTCATTGATGCTTGAGACTAAGGAGTACAGGCCATTTTCTGCTAATCCAACTGAATGGTGAATAGTGTCCATCTGTCCTTGCATTTCGGCCATCGCCTGTTCACCTTCATTTGCTCTGCCTTTAATTCGATCTGACTCCTTTGCTACATGATTAGCTTTAGTTGATACATTTAGGACATTCTGTAAAGAGTTATTAACTCTGTTTAGGCTTTGCTGTGCAGCATTGTTTTGTTCATTGCTGTTTTCCGTAATCATTTGAATCGAATCAGCAACTTGCTCTGCTGTTACTCGCGATTGCTCCATGCTAGCGGCAAGCTCATCAGAAGATTGGGCAACAGACTTTGATGTTTCTCCAACTTGTGAAATCATTGCCATAAGTGAGTAAACGAATTCATTGAAGGAAGATGCCAAATGAGAAAATTCATTCTTTCCACTTACTTTTACTCTTTTTGTTAAGTCTCCGTCACCTGATGCAATTTCAACCATTTGCTTATTCATGATGTTCAATGGGCGCAAAATCGAACGCAGAAGTATAAAACCTAATACGACACTTAAAGCTGTTGCTGCAATAATAATAGTAATTAATGTTGTTCTCGCCATATCACTGTTTTTTTCATTAGCTGCCTCAATTTGAACAACATTTTTGTTTATTTGTTCTACCAGCTTATCAACAGCAGGATCAAGGACTTCTTTTCTTAAATCTCTTAAGTCACCAAAATGCAATGCCTCCGATTCAGAGGGACTATCATTGAACGTGTTGACTACTTTGTCACTCATAGATGTATAAAATTGGAAGCTAGTTTCTAATTGCTGAATACTGTCTTTATATTCTTGATAAATAGATAACTTTTCCATTGAATTAATTGTGTCTTCAACATTCGCAGCTTTTTCCTTCATTCCATCGGCATACTGGCTATCACCGTTCAACAAGAATCCTCTTTCATCATTAGACATTCCTGCAAGACGATACTGAACATGTGTAACGAGACGCTGCATTTCTTTCGCTTCATTTAATTTTTGATAATAATCCTCGGCATTATGTAGGCTATTATTACTGTAAATACCTATACCAACTAGGGATAAAAGCAATAAAGTCAGTATGATAATTAATTGTGTTTTTATCTTCATCTTTCAACCTCACTCATCTAAAATCTTTCTAGATGTTATATCGGTGAGTTTGAAAGAAGTTGAAGAAGTTATATGAGATATGTAAAAATTTTGGAATAATTTGGAACTAAAAATTAAAAATCTCTTAAATAAAGCTTATTTTATTTTTCAATACAAAACCTCCCTTACTGTCATAGTTTGCCAAATGTGAAGTAAGGCCAGTCTAGTTTTTAAAGTAACTACAAAAAATGGTAAAATAAACCTATTTTTCATATGAAAGCGATTAACTGCAAAATGCCCTGTATGTATTATTCTGGAAATTTAGTATCTTATTAATATATGTTTCTAAAAAGGAATGGGGAGACTTGATTATGGTGAAGATACTTGTATATCCAATGATAGCTGTAATGTGTTTATTTGGGATGGGAGCTTGTTCGACTGAAACGGGAGCTGGGCAGAAGCGTGAATCAGAAACGGAGATCGATGCTGCTCATTGGTCATATGAAGGGGATACGAATCCTGCTCATTGGGGAGAACTAGATCAAGCAAATATGGCCTGTGTGGATGGAACAGAACAATCGCCAATAAATATTGATTTTTCTGCTGTGGAAGCAGGGACATCTGGAGGAAAGACAGAAATAAAGTATAAGCCTGCGCCCTTTACTCTTCAGAACAATGGGCACACAATCCAGGCAAATGCTGTTGACAGTAGCAACAAGACTGTTATTAACGGGAAGGAATACAAGCTTGCGCAATTCCATTTCCATACACCGAGCGAGCATCAATTTAACGGCAAAAATTATGAAATGGAGCTACATTTAGTTCATAAAGATACAGACGGGAAGATTGCCGTAATTGGTGTGATGATACAAGAAGGGGAAGACAATAAAACCTTAGCTGATTTATGGTTTCAACTTCCACAAGAAGAAACAGAGAAAGATATCTCTTTAACTAAACCTGTTGATTTACAAGAATTACTTCCAAAAGAGCAAACGGCCTTTCATTATGAGGGGTCTTTAACAACACCACCTTGTACTGAACAAGTAAACTGGACTGTTTTAGAAGTACCAATTGAAATGTCAAAGGAACAAATCGAGAAATTTCGGAAGCTTTTCCCTGATGATCACCGACCAGTTCAATCTTTAAATGACCGCATCATCATAAAAAGCTGAATGGACTAAAGATAAGAACAACAAAAGCTAAGCAATTAGCTTTTGTTGTTCTTCATTACAATTTTACTTATCCTGTTTATTTGGAAGGCTCAAGGCAGTGTCTGTTGTTTGTAAATCAACATTCAGCTGTTCATTCACATTATCGGGATAATAGTATCCGTTTGCCACCATATAATCACTAATTTTACCATGCAAGTCGATTGCTTCATGCAATTGTTTATTTAACACTGCGCGAACTTCAGGTGTAGCAGCTTCCGTAATCGCAAATGCATAGTTCCTAACGCCAGATTTTGCCGATATCAATAAGTCTGTAGCAATAACTTGATCTGTAATATCTCCTAAGCCGACAAGGTTTTGTATTAATCCATTCATAATAAATTGCCTCCTTGCTGAGCCAGCAGGCTTCTAAGTGCTGCGACAGCCTCACGAGATTGGGCAGCATCCTGGTTAAGAATTTCCTGCAGAACTGCATCTTGTGCTAAAGTGCCCATTGTTGTTGATTTAGTCAGGCATGTATTTTTAAATGTGAGGAGCTCATGAAGCTCCAAGCTCTCATGTAATCCTAAATTTCTTGGCATATGGAAATCCTCCTTCATAACCCTGCATACATAGTCCTAATTATATTCTCACCAATAAAAAGTCTTTATGCACGGTCTTTTACACTTTGAGTCCCTGAAATTACCTTCCAGCTTCACTCATTTTTACCTGCTGATTGATACACAATAATAAAAATAGGAGAGATGAGGTGGAGATATGCCAAATGGTAGAGGTGCACATGGTTTTGCAAATCCAGAATCATTTGATACTAACCGAAAAGTCCAAGAAAGACCGAGTAAAGGTGAGTTTAAACAGCAAAAGCCACAAAATAAATAATAGGCCACTGACTTCAACATAAATACCCTGTTGAAGTATTTTGTATTTAAATGGAAGTCTCTTGCTTTCCGCATAAAGAAATGATCGCAAACGAAAAATAAACTAGTGAAAATAATATGGAGGTGAGTGCATGGAGACTAATGGCTTAGCGAACCATGAGACATTAGAGCTGCATGAAATGCTGAATTTCAAGACAACTTGTGTAATTAAATCGAAAATGATGTCGGGTGTTGTCTTTGATCAAGAATTAAAAGCGTTAATGGAGAAGGATGTGCAGCAATCCATTCAGGCTCTGGAATACTTGCAGAACTTTTATAAAATGCCAAACCCAGCCACGGAGGGGAGCTACAATGATTAAAGATTACTTAGAGGTAGAAAATGCGGAAGGCATGCCGGAACTGGCAGATTCTGCATTAGCGATGGAGTTTTTACTGAGCATTAAGAATGGTGTGCGTAATGCTGCGACAGCTTTGTCTGAAACAGCGACACCTGATTTAAGAGAAGCTTTTCGTGTTCAGCTTGAGGCCGGGTTAGCTTTACATGAGGAAGTGTCTAATTTCATGATGAAAAAAGGCTGGCTGCATCCTTATAATTTAGAAGATCAATACAAGATGGATTTAAAATCAATAGAAGGTGCTTTAATGATTGGAAAGATGGATTTATTTCCTGGGGATACTTCCCGCTTAGGCATGATGGCGCAAATAGATGATGATGAATAAGAAAGGATGTAAAGAATGAAGGCTGTTACTTTCCAAGGAATTAAAGATGTAAGGGTTAAAGAAGTGCCGAGTCCAAAGATTGAAAAGAGTGACGATATTGTTATAAAAGTCACCACTTCAGCAATATGCGGATCTGATCTTCACTTAATACATGGAATGATTCCCAACTTTCCAGAAGATTATATTATTGGACATGAGCCAATGGGTATTGTCGAAGAAGCAGGACCTGACGTAAAGAATCTCAAAAAGGGAGACAGAGTCATTATTCCATTTAATGTAGCCTGCGGAGAATGTTTTTTTTGTAAAAATAATTTAGAAAGCCAATGTGATAATTCTAATGACAATGGTGAAATGGGCGGGTTTTTGGGTTATTCAGATTTAACTGGAGGCTATCCCGGCGGTCAGGCTGAATATTTGCGAGTCCCATATGCAAACTTTACTCCATTTAAAATTCCTGAAAATTGTGAAGTCGTGGACGAACAATTGGTACTGTTGTCAGACGCAGCTTCTACCGCTTTTTGGTCTGTTGATAACGCTGGAGTAAAGGATGGAGACACGGTGGTAATCCTTGGCTGCGGCCCAGTAGGGTTGCTGGCCCAAAAGTTCGCATGGTTTAAAGGAGCAAAAAGAGTTATCGCAGTAGATAATCTCGAATATCGCTTGCAGCATGCAAAAAAGACCAATAAAGTGGAAACTGTTAACTTTGAGCATCACCCCAATACTGGCGAATACTTAAAGGAAATAACAAAGGGCGGTGCAGATGTTGTCATTGATGCAGTTGGAATGGACGGAAAAATGACGCCGATGGAATATCTCGCTACTGGCCTAAAGCTTCATGGTGGAACATTGAGCGCTATTGTTATTGCCAGCCAAGCTGTGCGTAAAGGAGGTACCATTCAATTAACTGGCGCGTATGGCGGAAGATACAATGCCTTCCCATTAGGAGATATATTCCAAAGAAACGTAAACATCCGTTCTGGACAAGCGCCTGTCATTCATTATATGCCTTATTTATACAACCTCGTTTCACAGGGTAAGATTGAAATCGGGGATATAATCACACACGTAATGCCTCTTAGTGAGGCCGAAAAAGGTTATGAATACTTCGATACAAAAACGGATAATTGCATTAAGGTTGTCCTTAAACCTTGAATTTTAATGGAAATACCCACTAACTATGCTGAAATTCAGCATAGTTAGTGGGTATTTCATTATTAATTACAACCTATCTTTTTCTTTTTTCTCAATATCTTTAATGATATCCTCGATTGTCACATTTTCGAGCTCTTTTTCTAAAGCAATCTGAGCGGCTGTCAATACAGGTGTGATGGAACCCTGAATATTTCTGCCGACAGGACATTCTGGCAGAGGATTTTCATGTATACTGAATAATTCCTGCTCTTTAACTACATCAACTGCTCTATATACATCTATTAAGCGGATGTCAGAAGGAGATTTTGCAAGTTTAGCCCCTGCAATCCCTGGCTGCACTTCAATAAGACCATTTTTTTTGAGCATACCCATGATTTTCCTGATCAACGTTGGATTTGTGTTAACACTTCCCGCCAAATACTCAGAAGAACTGACTGTTTCTTTATTAATTTCCAATAAAGCTAATATATGAACACCAACAGTAAATCTGCTGCTAATTTGCATTGAACTCACCTGCTTATACGATTATAAGGAACAAAATACGAATAAAAATTATTATACATGATATTCCCCAAAAATAAAAAAACATTCTCGTTGACAAACGCTATAGAAGTATCTATTATGAATACAGGTATTCAAAATAATTACAGCATTAATATGCATGATAGTATCACTACATGAATAAATTTAACTTGGAGGAATTGCAATGAAACTATTAGTAACTGGAGCAACTGGCAAATTAGGGAGCAAGGTGGTGAATGAATTACTAAAAACAGTTCCTGCAGAACAGCTGGCAGTAAGTGTACGTACTCCAGCGAAAGCAGAATGGATTTCTGCACTTGGCGTGGAAGTTCGTCATGGCGATTTTGATCAGCCTGAAAGTTTGGCTGCAGCTTTTGCAGGTATTGACCGCTTGCTAATCATTTCAGCGGATGGAGATAACGAAACAAGAATACGTCAGCATGCAGATGCGGTGGCTCAAGCAGAGCGTGCCGGTGTGAAATTCATCGCATATACAAGCATCGGAAATGCACAGGCAAGCAGCAATTTCCTTGCACCAACACATAAAGCAACAGAAGATAAGATTAAAGAGTCAGGCATACCATATTCTTTCTTGCGAAACAATTGGTACTTAGAAAATGAAAGCTCCAGCATCCAAGGAGTACTTGCAGGAGCACCGTGGGTAACATCAGCTGGTATCGGCAAAGTGGGCTGGGCATTACAGCAAGATTACGCTGAGGCAGCCGCTGCAGTGCTTTCTGGAACTGGCCACGAAAATACAATTTATGAGCTTTCCGGTCCATTGCTAACAACTGATGAAATAGCTGCAGAACTTGGTGCTGTTATAGGTAAAGAGGTTGCTGTACAGCATGTCGACGATGCTGCCTATATAGAAATCATGAAAGGAGCAGGTGTTCCAGAGTTTTTACTGCCAATGCTTGTTAATATTCAAAAAGATATTCGTGAAGGTACATTAGAAATAGAAAGCAATGATTTTGAAAAGCTGCTTGGGCGTCCAACGACATCTATACGAGAAGGGTTAGAGCAAATAGTTAAAGAAAGCACTAACTAAGAGTGTAAACTCTTGTGACAGGTGGTTGATAAAATGAGTTTTTCAAAAAGATCTTTGGAAAACAAACAGAGGAGGAAGAGACAATGACAGTGGAAAAGTTAAATATCGGAATTATTTTAGGAAGCACTAGAGAAGGAAGAGTAAGTCCGCAAGTAGGAGCCTGGGTGAAAGAAATTGCTGATAAACGCGGTGATGCAAATTATGAAATTGTTGATATTACTGAATATAATTTGCCGTTTCTCGGCACAACAGATGGCAGTGAGCCCGGTATTGCAGCTTGGAATCAGAAGCTTAACAGCCTGGATGGATTTGTCTTTATCGTCCAAGAATACAACCACAGTATCACAGGAGCATTAAAAAATGCCCTTGATTTTGCCCGGGAAGCCTGGAACAACAAAGCAGCAGGGATTGTAAGCTACGGTTCAACCGGCGGAGCTCGTGCTGCTGAACATTTAAGAGGAATCTTAGGTGAGCTGTTGATTGCCGACGTGCGCGTTCACCCAACAATATCCTTATTCACCGATTTTGAAAATGGCTCTATATTTAAGCCTGCTGATCTCCATCTTACAAATGTAAATGCAATGCTTGACCAAGTAAATGCATGGAGCGGTGCTTTAAAAACATTGCGAAAATAATAAACTTTATAGATAAGCCGGGCATCTGGAAGGGTGTTCGGTTTTTTGTTGACTAAAATTATTAATATTTTCTTAATGAATGATTCTATTGATTTCTTTGTCGATACTCCTATTCTGTGCCATAATGGTACTGAATTAAGGAGTGATCAAACATGCAAAAAATAATGATTGTTGAGGATGACCCTAAAATAGCAGTCCATTTAAAAACGCATATTGAAAAATATGGATATTACGTGACGTGCGTCAATGATTTTGAACATGTAATGAATATGTTTTATGAAACAAATCCCAATCTGGTGCTTTTAGATATTAATTTGCCAAGCTTTGACGGGTATTATTGGTGCAGGCAAATTCGAAAGGAGTCAGTGTGTCCTGTTATTTTTCTTTCTGCAAGGATTGGTGAGATGGATCAGGTGATGGCATTAGAAAATGGGGGAGATGACTATATTACAAAGCCGTTCAGTGCGGAAATTGTAATAGCAAAAATCCGCAGCCAGTTGCGCCGTGCTTATGGGGAATATGCCACCATTCCAGAGAACCGTGTATTAGAAAATGAAGGTCTTAAATTCTTTCCGGAAAGATTGGAGCTAACCTTTGGCAGCAAGCATATTTCACTATCAAAAAAAGAGGCAGATATTATTGAAAGCTTAATGGAACGATATCCTCGGGTGGCTGGACGTGAAGACTTACTTGAGAAGCTTTGGGATGACCAGAGCTATGTTGATGAAAATACATTGAATGTAAATATTACGAGGGTTCGGAAAAAATTCCACGAAATTGGCTTAGAAGATGCAGTAGAAACAGTTAGAGGGGCTGGGTATCGGCTTAATGTTTCATGGAAGGAAGTTCAAGGATGAAGTTGTTTTTTAAGGAGCATTCCTTACTGATTTTCGTGCAGGCTGTTCAAATGCTAGTATCTCTTTCTATCTTCTGGTTTGATGGCTATCGGGATTTGAAGCTGTTTTTTTATACTGTTTTTCTCAACTTTTTCATCCTTTGTGGCTATTTAATTTATTATTATTTATCGCGTCAAAAAATGTACAAGCGTTTAAATCAGCCGCTGTCCTCACTAGATGACAGCTTTCAAAAAACGGATGACGCCCCGATTTCTAAAGCTTTCGATGAGGTTTTACGAAACCAGTATAAGCTTTATCAAAGTCAATTAAAATCAGTTGAAAAAGAGCAGGAGGAGCATCGGAAGTTTATGGATCAATGGGTGCATCAGATGAAAACCCCTTTGTCGGTAATAGAACTTACTGCCCAAAATTTAGATGAACCTGACTCCTCCAGCATTCGAGAAGAGACTGAAGTAATGAAAACAGGTTTAAACACGGTCCTGTACATTGCCCGGCTAAGAACCATTGAACAGGATTTTCATATTAAGCCGGTGGAACTTGTGAAATTGGCGGATGAAGTTAATGGAGAAAATAAACGATTCTATATTCGCAACAAAGTCTATCCCAAGTTAGAAGTGAAAAAGGAAGGGATCACGGTGGAGAGCGATGAAAAATGGCTATTTTTTATCCTCTCCCAACTAATCAATAATGCAGTTAAATATTCTTCTGAGGTTAGTAACCGGATTGTTATTTCCATTTATGAAAGAGGGGAAGAAGCAATACTGGAAGTAACAGACTTCGGAATTGGTATTCCTGAAGCTGATAAACGACGAATATTTGACCCCTTTTATACTGGCGAAAATGGCAGGAAATATCGGGAGTCCACAGGAATGGGGTTATATTTAGCGAAAGAGACAATAAGTATTCTTAGACACGAGATTGAAATGGAGTCTGTATTAGGGAAAGGTACAACCTTCCGTATCGTTTTTTCAGAAACGCAAAACCTTACAAGGTTGTAAGGAAAGTGTAAGAAGAATCGATAGTTAAGCAAGGCTTTAGTAAGTATACTAATCACAGATCAGAATCAGGAAGGAGATCTTGTGATGTTAGAAGTGAAACAGGTTAGTAAAATATATGAGGGTAAAATAGCTTATAAAGCATTAAATAATATAAATTTATCCATTGAAGAGGGCGAATTTGTTGGGATTATGGGACCTTCTGGCAGTGGAAAAACAACCCTTTTGAATTTGATCGCAACAATAGATGAACCGACAACTGGTGAGATACTGATTAACGGTAAAAATCCCCATCAGTTAAAGAAGGAGGACTTAGCAAAATTCCGCAGACGTGAACTCGGCTTTGTTTTTCAAGATTTTAATCTGCTGCATACCTTAACTGTAGAGGAAAATATTGTTCTTCCGTTGACCCTCGATGGCAAAAAAGTAAAAGAGATGAAACAAAAGGCACAGGAAATCGCAGGAAAATTGGGGATTACCTCTATTATGAATAAGCGTACCTATGAAATCTCTGGTGGCCAGGCGCAAAGGGCAGCTGTGGCAAGGGCGATGATTCATGTGCCTAAGATGCTGCTTGCTGATGAACCCACCGGAAATCTTGATTCAAAGTCGTCAAAAGATGTCATGGAAATGCTAGAAACGATAAATAAGCATGAACGCACAACGATGTTATTAGTAACCCATGATCCACAAGCTGCTAGTTACTGTAATCGGGTGATCTTTATCCGGGACGGAAAGTTTTATTCGGAAATTCATCGCGGTGATAACCGCCAAGCCTTCTTCCAAAGAATCATTGATACCCTTTCTTTACTAGGAGGAGACGGCCATGACCTTTCGCAGATTCGCGTTTAATAATGTTATTCGCAATAAACGAATGTATGCAGCTTATTTCCTAAGCAGTATGTTTACAGTAATGGTGTTTTTTACATTTGCGATTTTCGCCTTTCACCCTGCTATATCTGGAAGTGACATGAATTCTTATGTACAAGAAGGGATGAAAATTGCCGGAGGAATCATCTATGTATTTTCTTTCTTCTTTATTCTGTATTCCATGAGTTCATTCTTGGGCACTAGAAAGAAAGAGTTAGGGTTATTAATGATGCAAGGTATGTCCGTTAGGCAAGTTCGTGTAATGATTTTAATGGAGAACATGGTAATTGGCTTTTTCGCAACACTAGCCGGAATCATCCTTGGTTTAATATTTTCCAAAGTGATTTTATTGATTGCGGAGAATGTGCTTGTTTTGGAGAATAATCTAAACTTTTATTTACCAATTCAAGCAGTTATCATAACATTTATTTCTTTTATAGTGTTATTTTTCTTTATTTCGTTATTTGTCTCCTATATATTACGCAGTCGCAAGCTGATCGATTTAATCAAAGGAAATAAGAAGTCAAAAGGCGAACCTAGGGCTAATATCTTTTTAACAATTGCAGCAGTATTATTAATTGGAGTAGGCTATGCAGCAGCCTTAATTGTAAAGGGTGCAGCCGTGATAGTCGCGATGCTTCCAGTAGTTATAGTCGTAATTATTGGTACCTATCTGTTGTTTACACAGCTAAGTGTTTATATAATCCGCAATTTGAAAAAGAATAACAACATCTTTTGGCGAAAAACAAACATGATTCTATTTTCTGATCTTTCATTCCGTATGAAGGATAATGCTCGCACATTTTTTATGGTAGCAATTATCTCCACGGTAGCTTTTAGTGCTATCGGAACGTTGTTTGGTTTTCAAACCTTTCTTACAGAAGGACTGAAAAATAACAATCCTTACACTTTTACTTATAAAACTATTACACAAGATAAGGAAGAAGTAGCTTTTATTAATGAAACGATCAAAGAAGAAAAAATGGAAGCAAAACAGGAGCAAACGAAGCTGAGCTATTATGAAATAGATCAAGATGTTATCCTTATAGCCAGTGAATCTGATTTTAATAGGTTTGCTGCTTTACTGGGGGAGGATACAATTGATGTCGGTAATGGTCAGGTAAAGGTTGTTGAATTTACTGGCAATGAATTCGGACAGACAGAAGAGTTACTGAAACAATCGATTAAATTGAATTCTGGTACATCTTTAATTCCTCAGGAAGTAATTTATTCAAAAGCCCTCCCAGCAACTGATTCCTATTATGTAGTTTCAGATCAGGATTTTGGCGAACTTCCTGCTCCATTAAGTGTGGATAGCTACTATGCATGGCAGGTTACAGAGGGACAAGAGAGTATAATAGCAGCTTCCAAAAAGATAGAAGAAGTAGTTCCACCATCTGAATTTTATGCTAAAGATTACAGTATCTATCAACTCAACAAGGAGTACGGATTAGTATTATTCGTAGGATTGTTTATCGGAATAGTCTTTTTTGTTTCCGCGGGAAGCTTCCTATATTTCCGACTATACGCAGATTTAGATGAAGACAAACAAAAATTTCGGTCTATTGCCAAAATGGGTTTAACAGAGAAAGAATTAAAGACCGTTCTCACAAGACAAACAGCAATTCTATTTTTTACGCCGATTTTAGTGGCATTGATTCATGGAGCAGTTGCTTTAACATCGTTGTCACATTTATTCTATTATGATTTAACAAAAATATCTACAGCGGTGTTAGGTGTATTTACCTTCATTCAAATAATATACTTTTCTATTGTCCGCTATTTTTACACAAAGCAGGTTAAGAGTGTCCTTTAATGCAGGAAAAACTTATAACAAAAAAGCAGCAGCTCGAAATGTAGCCGCTGCTTTTTTGTTCAATTATCTGCTCGTATAACCAGCATCGGCATGAATTATTGTCCCAGTAACATAGGAGGATTGGTCTGAAGCTAACAAAAGGTTTAACTTGCGTAATTTCAATTGACTGACTAAATCTGCCAAGTAAATAAGTTGTGGAGCAAATTCTTCTTCTGCCTGTCCTGTTTCTTCCAGTGACCCTCTAAGCACAGGTGTGTCAATTGCTCCTGGAGCATCTGTGTTAATACGGATGTTTTTGTCGCCGTTTTCTAAAAGCAGCTACTTTTGTCATACCAACAACACCATGTTTTGCAGCAACGTAGGCGATATTGTTCGGCTGCGGACGGAATCCGCTGACAGAAGAAATGTTGATGCTGCTGCCTTGTTTAATCATTTGCTGTAATTCATATTTCATGTAAAGAGCTGTACCAGTCAATCGACAGAGGTTAATCAGAATGCTTCATCAAATTATGCAGCTGGAGCATTGTCTTGAGTTAGTGCTACGTTAAAAGTTTTCAAGATATTACCATCACTGAAATTGTTCATGCTGCAGATTATAATAGAGGCACCTCTGATACCTATTTTAATTGCAAAGAAGAGCTTTGGATGAAATAGAAGATATGTTTGAGAGGATGGATGAATATATAGAAAGCCAGATGAGAATTTATCTGTCATTATGCTGTCAGCAGCTGCAATCTCCAGAAATGAATTATTCCTTTCTGGAAAAGTTGATTAACAGGTTAGATAAGCTATTTCAATCTGAATTTGAATTTTTCACAAATATTTTATGATTTTGACATTAATCTTTTCCACATAAAGAAATCATGGAACAATCGGCAGTCTGCTCAAATGGATTAACAGTTATTTCTGAAAAATTTCAGGTTATATGGGAGAACAGCTTATAAATATATTAAGATTCTGTAAACCAAAGTGTCTATTAAGAACCCACGCAGCGCTCCTATTTAAGTAAAACTTAAATTAGATTAAGTTTTATTAACTTTATTTTATATATAATCTATTTTAAAATAGTATTGAAGTACTAAACAACTTATTAATAGTATAAAAGGGATGGTAAAAATCATGGAATTTAAAAATATAACAGTAGCGGGCAGCGGGGTTTTAGGAAGCCAAATCGCCTTCCAAACAGCATTCCACGGTTTCAATGTAACAGTATATGACATTAATGATGAAGCACTGCAATCAGCGAAGGATAAAATCAATATTTTAAAGGCTCGTTATCAAGAAGATTTAAAAGCAAGTCAAGAACAGGTTGATGCAGCTTATGACCGCATTTCTTTTTATAGTGACTTAGCAAAAGCTGCTGCTGAGGCAGATTTGCTGATAGAAGCAATCCCAGAAATTGTGCCAATTAAAACTGAGTTTTATCAAAATCTTAGCAAAGTAGCACCAGAAAAAACTGTTTTTGCCACAAACTCATCGACATTATTGCCGAGCCAGTTTGCGGAAGCAACTGGACGACCAGAGAAATTCCTTGCACTTCACTTTGCTAATGAAATTTGGATTAACAATACAGCAGAAATTATGAAGCATCCAGGAACAGACATGAAAGTGTTTGACCAAGTAGTTGAATTTGCAAAAGCGATTGGAATGGTAGCACTGCCACTCCATAAGGAACAACCAGGATATATTTTGAATTCTTTACTTGTACCGTTATTAGACGCTGCTGAGCTGCTGCTGTCAAAAGGAGTTGCAGATGCTGAAACAATCGATAAAACATGGATGATTGCAACAGGGGCACCAAAAGGTCCGTTTGCAATACTTGACGTAGTCGGCATTACGACTTCTTATAATATAGTGAAGGCAAAAGCAGAGGAAACAGGTAATCCAGAATTCAAAAAGTTAGCAGAGCTTCTGAAAACAGAGTATGTTGACAAAGGCAAACTTGGAGTTGCTACAGGAGAAGGCTTTTATAAGTATCCTAATCCTCGCTTTATGGACCCTGATTTCTTGGGAAATTAATATTAAAGAAAGCCTTCCGGAAAATTTCTGGAAGGCTTTCTTATTTTAAATCCTGCAAAAGATGCTCTGTAAACTGATCAATCATTTTCGAACATTTTTCGTTTTTTCTTGTCACACGCCATAGGTAGTTGGTAAGAGTGAGATACTCATTAATCGAAATTGTCACCACTTCATCTCTAAGATGTGGCGGCAATGCTTGAATAATATAGTCATTTGTGATCGTGATAGCATTCCTTTGCAGTACCATCTGTAAAAGAACATCTCCATTATTAGTTGTCAATGCAATCCTGTTCTTCAAGTTATCTGGAAACAGATTTTCAGCTATTTTTTTTAAATACGGGTCATTATACAAAACAATTGATTCATGCATTTCATTTTTAATTTGTTCAAGAGAGATTTTATTATTGAATCTTAAAATAGAGCTTTTATTAACGGCAAGCACCACTTCTACTCTTTTTATCGGTTCCCAGTCTAATGCGTCATCATGATTGTTCGAACCTAAAGAAACAAACCCCATATCTGCATGGCCTTTTTTAACTTGCTCTAGTACTGCTGCCGTATCTTCCTCCATTACTTGTACATTAATATATGGAAAGCTTTCGCGGAATTCGAGGGTATTGTTAATGATTTGTGACACTAAACCAGGAATTGTAGCAATTACAATATTACCGTACTGGTTATTTTTTGAGACTGCAATATCAAATTTCAGCCTGTCGATTGTTTTCAAAACAGTAACCGCATGCTGGATAACTTTTTTTCCTTCAGCTGTCGGTGTTACGCCTTTTCGTGAGCGAGTAAAAAGCAACACGTCCAATTCAGACTCTAATTGCGTAATCGATAGACTGATTGCTGGGACTGTCATCAAGTTCTTTTTTGCTGCCTCAGTAAAGGAGCCTAACTCTCCGACATCAACTAAATATTGAAGCTGGGTTATATTCATGTTTGTCCCCTTAAATATTTTTTATGATTAATTTTAGTACTTTAAAGATATTTTATCAAAAAAATTTAAGGAGAGGGGGAAAATGATATGTAATAAAGCGTTACAGCAAATACATAGGAATAATGCTCCAGTTATTAAGAGAACTGCTCAGTTTAATTTTGTCCCAATTATCTGGAGTTTAATAAATCTTTTATAGGTAAATTACTTTCTCTTATAGCAATTGCAATTAATTGGGCGACGGCGACGGCTCCTCTTTCATTAAAGTGGGTATTGTCCATAATACCTTCAGGATAATTTTTAGATTGGCCAGGGGGTAAATGTAAAAAATATTCTTTTGATTTTTCTTCACCCACGCCATTCAAAAACTCTCGAGACTTTTTATGGATATCAAGAACTGGTACATTATTTTGTTCAGCAAATTCAATCATTGCTTTTGGATAGTCTCCAACAGAATTTTCGTCAATTTTATTTCCAACAAAATTACGTCTAGTAACAGATGTTAATAATAAGGGATTGGCATTCACACTTCGTGCAACCTGAACATACTTTAATAGGTTTTCTTGATAATCTTCATAAGGCTGTGTGCCTCTATCAGGGTCATCAAGTTTTTGATCATTATGGCCAAATTGAATGAACAGGTAATCACCTGGTTTAATGCTCTTTGCAATCGCTTCTAAATGACCTTCCTTAATGAATGATTTCGTACTTTTGCCATTAATAGCACGATTATCGAGTCTTACATTCTCCAGAAGATAAGCTTGGAAGACCTCACCCCAGCCCGTTTCTGGACGCTTTTCCGGTACTTTTATCGCTGCTGTTGAATCTCCAGCAATGAAAATAGTTGTATTTTCTCCCATCTAAATAACTCCTTTATATTTATTATCCAATTTTTTCAATTTAGGTATATGCACACGTTAACACTATTATGTATAATCAAATTAGAACTATATATAGATTCATTTAAATGTTTGCAATAATTACGAATTATATGTTAACGCTTACATATTATAACTTAAAGGAATATATGTCAATGCCCCTTACAAGGCTTATTTTATGTTTGCTTTAGCCTTTAAAAGAAATTCGAGTGAAAATAGAGAATCAACTGCTTCAAGGAGAAGAAAGTTTCAATAAATGGTACCGCTTACATAATTAGAAGCGAATTTGAATGAAGGAGTGATGGTTTTGTTTAAAAAAACTCGAGTGTTTTACAGGCTTTTTGTTCCGTTTTTTTTAGTAGGAGTCGGACTAGTTGCAGGATTTAGTATCTTTATCTATAACTCTACCTATGAATCAGTTGAGGAAAGTTTTTTAACGGATAAGAAAAATTATACAAACCAGATCCTCCAGAATGTTGAACAGAAGGTAAGAACAATCGAATACGGATTTACGACATACAGTTCAACTTCCAATTTTGAGGATGTGTTTAATAATCCTCTTTCCGACAAGGATTTTGATCTTTATCGCGATATCAAAAAAGAGATGAGTTATATCGAATTGATGGGAATTGAAGGAAGTCACTATAGTTTAATTAGCTTAGCACAGCACTGGGGGATTATCGAGGGATCCTTAAAAAATTTAACGATGGATGAGATAGAAAATTTTCAAAAAGACTATGTATCTGATACGAGCACAAGTCTTTTTTGGAAACCAATCAATAAGGGCATTCAAATGGTAATGACTTTACCTATTTATCAAAGGGAAAAATTTGCTCTTGGAATAGCCAATATTCCCAAAATAAGTATTGATAATATTGTTGGTGATAACAAACAATTAGTACAAATTTATAATCAAAAAGAAGAGTTAATTTATACACGTACAGGTAATGATAAGAAACTGCCAGAGGAAAGCTTTCAAGAACTAAAAGCTGTTGCAATAGATAATGGACAAAATTCAAGTGTAATAGATACAGAAGACGGAAAGACATATGTTTTTACTCGCTCAGATTATAATCATTGGCTTTACTTAGTAGAGATAAATGAGGGGGAAATTGGAAGTATCATACATAACACAAGAATCGGACTTTTGATTGCATCAGCTATTTTAGTTTTACTTGTTGGCATTATTTCTTATCTGCTGGCTGAATCTTTTTCACGTCCTATTAAAAGAATCCAAGACAAGCTTGATATTCAGAGGGCAAATTTAAAGCAAAATGAACTTTCTTTGTTAGCTGATTCTGTTGAAAAAGTAGTTGGACAAAAAGAGGTTCTGACAGCAAGTTTAACAATGCAAAAGCCACAATTAGAGACATTATTTGTCTTGAGTTTATTTAGAAAGCGTATAACTAAAAATGAGGTACTTCACCGCCTGGAGCAATTTGGATACCATTTTGGTGAAAATAAGGTATTTTATACTGGATTAATACAAATTGATAACATAGATGAACAGCTATTGGAGGATAGAAATATTTTTCTATTAGCTATTAATAATATTGTGGAAGAAATGATTCCTAAGACTGAACGCTTAATTCCTATTGTTTTAAATGATGAGATGCAAGCAGTCATCTTTGTCCTTGATAAAGATGACCCAGATGCTGAACGTCATATTATGAAGTACTATGAAGAAATTCAAATAGCTGTAAAGAAATACTTGAATATTGTGATAAGTGCTGGAATCAGTCCTGTTTATGACACTTTAATAGAAAGTAAAAAGGCAGTAGACTTGGCCAAAGAATCGCTTCATTACCGGGTGAATGTTGGGTCAGAATCAATTATTTTCTACTATGATATTGCCTCCATGCTAAATGATGCGTCGATTTCCAAATTTCCTGTCGAGTTGCAGAATGAGTTAATGAATGCTATTAGGTCGGGGGAAGAAGAAGTGGTAATTAGTATGGTTGGTGTATTAGTGGATGAAATTTTCCGCTTAAATAAAAACCCGATAAGCTTAGGGGTTACTTTAATAAGAGTCATTAATGAGCTTGTACAGTTAGGCCAGCTATTAGGTGCAGAATCAAAAATCTTTGAAAATATCAAGAAAATGTATCACGCAGCGATAACTGTTTATCATCCTGAAAAAATTAAACAAATGTTAATCAATGATTTAATAAAACCAGTAATCATTAGCACTCAAGATAAAACGGAGCGCGGGTTTAAATCGCTGTCAGAAAAAATGGTTTATATTATTCAAACGGAATTTGATGAGGAAATTTCCCTGGATATAATTGCTGATCGCTTGCATTATAATCCTAACTATTTAAGTAATGTTTTTAAAAAAGAATATGGCCAGACTTTCGTAGATTATTTAATGAATTATCGCTTGCAGATGGCACAAACCTGGTTAAAAGACACTGATTTGGCGATAAAAGATATCGCTGAGCGTTTAAAATATCGGAACCCTCAAAATTTCATCCGCTTTTTTAAGAAGAAGTTGGGAATCACGCCAGGCGACTACCGAAAAGAATACCGGCATTCCTAAATCCCTAAAGAGAACTCAATAGAAAAAGCTTCTGCAGTTCCAGAAGCTTTTTCTTGTTAGAGATTATCCTTTGACAGATCCAACCAAAGCCCCTTTCACTAAGTATTTCTGCACAAATGGATAAGCAATAAGCATCGGAACTGTTGCAATTACAATAACAGCCATTTTAATCGTTTGTGCTGGAGGAACCACATCTACAGAGGAACCCTCAGCCTGCATGCCGCTTGATACAATGACAATCTGGCGTAATAAAACTTGAATCGGCCATTTAGAGGAATCGTTGATGTATAAAATTGCTGTCATATACGTATTCCAATAGGTAACCGCATAAAAGAGTGAAATTGTTGCAATCGATGGCAATGCAAGCGGAAGCATGATTTTTAAAAATACGCCAAAATCGGTACAGCCATCCATTTTTGCTGACTCTTCCAAACTATCAGGCAGGGCCTGGAAAAAGTTCCTCATAATAATAAGGTTAAAAGCATTTATTGCAACTGGCAGGATCAAGGACCAATAGGAATCAATTAATCCGACCGATTTAACTACTAAGAAGGTTGGAATCATCCCTCCACTGAACAGCATCGAGAAAACAACAATAAAGTTAACTAGATTTCTTCCTAATAAATATTTCCGAGAAAGACCATAAGCCATTAAAGCAGTTAGCACCATACTCACTAATGTTCCTATCCCGGTAACCCCGATTGAAACGGCTAATGATTTAAATAGTGTTGGGGTCGATAAGATATAACGATAAGCGTCAAGAGAAAAGGTCCGTGGAAATAAGATAAACTTCCTCGCCACCACTTCCTGGGTGGATGCAAATGAACTGGCGATTACATTCACAAAAGGAAGGAAACAAATGAGTGCAATAATAATTAATATTGTTCCATTAATTATCGAAAAAGCACGGCCTCCTTTTGTCATTTTATTCTTTTTCGTTGTCAACATATAAAGCCTCCTTCATTTACAGTTTAAAAGATACACTAACCTTATCATCCAAAAGATTATTACGTATATAATCAATATCCTACATGGAGGAAAGACAGCATAGAAAATGTTTTCTAACTTCGTAAATAGTATGAAAACAAGATAATCATTTTAGAAAAAGAAGGATAATCAAAATCGAATATTATCTCCGTAAACATTGATAAAACAGCATTTGAAAGCGTAATCATAAAATGATTATGTACGTAATTATTTAGATTAAGTATTCTTAAAACAGAAAGACAATTCACTATTAAAGGAGGAGTAAAATGGGAGGTGCTGTGAAGCCGAATGGTCATACTCTGCCAACCTTGTCTGTAAAGCAAGAGAAAGTACTTCGGAGACAAAAAGTCCTGGCAGGGATAAAAACGAATAAGCTCCTATATCTGATGATTTTTCCTGGAGTGCTTTATTTCTTAATATTTAAATACTTACCGATGGCAGGGCTTATCATTGCGTTTCAGGACTATCAACCATACTTAGGGATCTTAGATAGTCCATGGGTAGGTTTCAAACATTTTATTCGATTATTTACTGAACCTACCTTCTTCATGTTATTGAATAATACGTTAATTTTGTTTGCTTTAAATATTGTTATCTTCTTTCCATTACCGATTATCCTGTCACTCATGCTTAATGAAGTAAAAAACAAATATTTTAAATCGGGAATTCAAACCTTGATCTATATCCCGCACTTTATGTCATGGGTAATCATTGTTTCCATCACTTATGTTTTTTTGAATGTAGATGGCGGTGTTATTAATGAATTATTAGCGACAATAGGACTCGAGAAAATTAGTTTTTTAACCTCGCCTGATTGGACACGGACGGTTTACATTAGTCAGATAATATGGAAGGAACTAGGGTGGTCAACGATCATTTACCTTGCTGCTATTACTGCTGTTGATACACAATTATATGAAGCAGCTGAAATGGATGGTGCAGGAATTCTTAGAAAAACCTGGCATGTTACTTTACCAGCTATTCGTCCTGTTATTATCACACTATTAATCTTAAAGATCGGGAGCACCTTGGATCTAGGCTTTGAACATATGTATCTCCTGCTTAATTCATTAAACAGAAGTGTTGCGGAAATTTTCGACACCTATATTTATACAGCTGGGTTGAAGAATGGTCAGTTAAGTTTCAGTACAGCAGTGGGATTATTTAAAGGTATTGTTGGGTTGATATTAGTCATTCTTGCTAATAAACTGGCTAAAAAATTTGGAGAAGATGGCGTGTACTAATATGGCAGAAAGAGGGGACTGCGATGCTCAAATCGGTAGAAAAATTAAATTTCATTTTTACCAGCATCCTAAACTTGGTATATGTAAATTTTTTGTGGGTTTTGTTTACTCTATTAGGATTAGGCGTGTTTGGTATCGGTCCTTCTACTTATGCCTTGGTTAGTATATGCAGGCAATGGATTCGCGGAAACAGCATGCCTGTTTTTAAAAACTATTGGAAGTATTACAAAGAAAACTTTAAGGAATCAGTCATTATCAGTTGGATTTATCTCTTTGTTGGCTTTGTCTTAGTCGTTGACTTATTGACCGTGACCAATTGGTACTTAAGAATGCTACTGTTTATAATAAGTTTCATTTATCTGTTATCTTTCGTTTATATCTTTCCAATCATGGCCCATTATAATTGGAATGGAATTCTCTTGAAAATAAAGATGTCCTTTCTATTTGGCATATCCTGCCTGCAATATTCTCTGGTCTTTTTTCTAGTCACAGGTGTAATTTATTGGGCAGCTATAAGCTTCTTTCCCGGCGTTTTAACCTTCTTTGGAGTAAGTTTTCTGTTATTTATAATCACTTGGACAGCTAATCAGGTGTTTACTAGAATGGAAATTGAAAATTCTAAAGAAACAAATATTAATGAAAATGTGAAGGAGAATTGTGATGAAGAAACCAATGGTATCAAAGTTAGCTAGTGTTAGTCTTGCATGCATGCTCCTGCTTGCAGGATGCAGTGATGAAAAAACTGGTAATAATACGGCAGACGGTGAAAAGGATTCAAATGGTAAAACAGAAATCACCTGGCTAAATATTCTCCATACTGCGTCTCCACCGACTGATACAATAATAAATGAAATTGAAAAGAAAACGAATTCAGAGATTAAATTCTCATGGATTCCTGATGCTTCAAAAGAAGAACGTATTAATACAGCGTTAGCTTCAGACTCATTGGCTGATATTGTTACATTAACGATATTAGAAAATTCTTCAGTCAGAAATGCTTTGAAATCTGGTATGTTCTGGAATATTGAAGATTATTTAGAAGAGTTTCCTAACTTAAAAGCTATTCCTAAAGAGATTCGCAAATCAGCTTCGACTGAAGGAAAGCTGTATGGTGTGCCGTTTCAAAAGGACTTAGCAAGAAATGGCGTTATTCTTCGTAAAGATTGGTTAGATAACTTAGGTCTGGAGGTTCCTAAAACAACTGAAGAATTAATGGAAGTTGCAAAAGCATTTACAGAGAATGACCCGGATGGCAACGGTAAAGATGATACAACTGGTTTTATGGATCGCAGCGATTTAGTGTATGGAGTATTCAAAACAGTAAGTTCTTATTTTGGAACACCAAATACTTGGGAGGTGGACTCAAAGGGTAACTTTGTAGCGGAATTTGAAACAGATGGATATATCGAAACAATGGATTATATGAAAGAATTATATGACAACGGCTGGATTAATAAAGATTTTGCTGTAACAGCTAAGACTGATCAGCAGCAAAACTTTGCACAGGGTAAGGCGGGAATTTATGTAGGTGCGTTATTTGACGGGAAGAATCTTGAAACAATGGCAGCTGGTATCCAGGATAATATGGAACTTACCTTAGTTAACGATATGACTTCAGAATCCAATCCTGAAAGAGCAATTTGGTCTGGAGGTAATGGTATTGGAGGATTATTAGCATTCCCACGTTCAGAAGTTAAGGATGAAAAGGAATTGAAAAGGGTATTAAAATTCGTTAATGATTTAATAGATAAAGATAGTTATACATTAATGACCTATGGAATTGAGGGCACACATTATAAGCTTAATGATGATGGTGCTTATGAAATTATCAATCAGAATTTATGGCAGCAGGAAGTTCAGCCATTTGCATCTTCACGACCTAATGAAACCGGATACAATCTGAAAGACCCAAACCCAATCAAGGCAGAAGCTGACGAAAAAATTGCGGAAAATGCGGAATATGCAGTTATGAATCCTGCTATTCCATTAGAATCTCCAACTTTTACAACACAAGGCTCTGAATTACAAAAGATTATTACAGATGCTACTTTTCAATACATTTTAGGTGATATCTCCCTAAGTGATTTTAAGCAAGCAGTTAAGAATTGGAATGAACAAGGCGGAAAAACAATTAAAGAAGAATATAAGGAGGCCTATAAAGCTACAAAATAATGGTTATTCTCGTGGGTGTTTCTCAAAACGCTAACTTCTGAAATAAAAAAAAGGAGTAAAAAATGAAAGAACTAAACTGGTCTGTTAAAACAGCGAACTCGATTATGGAGAGACTGCCTCGTTTATATGAAGACAGAGGATACAATGGAAAATGGTCCTATGATTATGGAGTCGTATTAAAAGGCTTTGAAAAAGTGTGGAGGCAAACCAGAGATCAGAGCTATTTCAATTATATCAAGGACAATATGGATTATTTCATTCAGGAAGATGGTTCTATTCAAGGGTATCACTTAGAAGAATATAATATTGACCATATTAACAACGGGAAGCTTCTATTTGTACTTTATAAGGAGACTGGAAAAGAGAAGTATAAAAAAGCTTGTGACTTATTACGGAAACAGTTAGAAAAACATCCTAGAACATCTGAAGGTGTTTTCTGGCATAAACAAATTTATCCATATCAAATTTGGCTGGACGGATTGTATATGGGTTCTCCTTTTTATGCAGAATATCAGACAACATTCGCTAATGGCGAAGGTTTAGAGGATATCATTCTTCAGTTTAAGCTAAGCTATCAGCATTTACTAGATCAAGAGACAGGTCTGTTATTTCACGCATGGGATGAGAAGAGGGTGCAGCCATGGGCTGATAAAGTAACAGGGTTATCACAAAATTTCTGGGGTCGTTCAATAGGCTGGTATTTGTTAGCGGTAGTTGATACTTTGGAAATTCTTCCTGAAAAAACTTTGGGTCGTGATTTTCTAGTCCAAATCTTAGAGAAAACATTACAAGCACTTAGTAAATATCAAGATGAAATGAGCGGTGTTTGGTTTCAGGTCACGGATAAGGGACAGGAAAAAGGAAATTACTTAGAAGCGTCATGCAGCAGTATGTACGTATATGCAATTGCAAAAGGTATTCGTCTTGGAGTTCTTGATCGAAAAGCATGGGAAGCACAGTTGAAGAAATCCCATCAAGGTTTATTA
Organism: Bacillus sp. (in: firmicutes); assembly: GCA_031179905.1. Taxonomy (GTDB): domain Bacteria; phylum Bacillota; class Bacilli; order Bacillales; family Cytobacillaceae; genus Niallia. The sequence goes on from JAPSHL010000003.1 coordinate 42,634, forward strand.
GATGAATTTGTCTTATTAACGAAGGAAGGATGGGTGAATTTAAATAAGACTTGTCAGGTTGCTGGACTAGGCGGCGCTGATAGTCGGGATGGCTCCTATACGTATTATATTAGTGAACCTATTATTTGTAATGACCAAAAAGGAATAGGAGCATTTTTGCAAGCTTTAGCTGAATTTGAAGAAGTAATGAAAGAGGTGTAGAAATGACTACCTATTTGATCAAAGATTTTGGCGCTCTAAATGATGGTAAATTATGTACTCCCGCAATTCAAAAAGCGATTGATGAAGCATATGAAAATGGCGGTGGCACGGTTATTATTCCTGCAGGTGAATTTTTAACTGGAGCGTTATTTTTAAAAGATAATATTGAATTGAATTTGTCTAGAGGTGCTGTTTTAAAATTCTCCGATCAGCAGCAGGATTACCCTGTGGTAACTTCTCGTTGGGAGGGTGTTAAACGGGAGGTTTACGCATCTTGTTTGTTTGCTGAAGAGGCAAAAAATATTTCTGTAACTGGATTTGGCACGATTGATGGAAATGGAATGGAGTGGTGGGAAATATTTCGTAATCAGCGGGAGAAACTCGCTTACCCGCGTCCAAAGTTAATCAGTTTTGACGGATGTGAAAATATCACCATTAAAGATGTGACACTAATTAACTCGCCAAGCTGGACGGTTAATCCCATTCGTTGTAATAATGTGACAATCGACAATGTTTCTATTTTTAATCCATCCGATTCACCGAATACAGATGGAATTGATCCTGAATCTTGTTCAAATGTAAGAATCAGCAATTGCCACATTGATGTAGGAGATGACTGTATCGCCATTAAATCCGGAACAGAAGATACTGCAGAACGAGTATCTTGTGAAAATATCACCATTTCAAACTGTACGATGATTCATGGGCACGGAGCTGTTGTATTTGGCAGTGAAATGAGTGGTGACATCCGAAACGTTACCATTAGTAACTGTGTTTTCCAGGATACAGATAGAGGAATTCGCCTAAAATCACGCCGGGGACGGGGGGGAGTAATTGAGGACATTCGCATTGACAATATTGTGATGGAACGAGTGATTTGTCCATTTATATTAAACTTGTATTATTTCTGTGGTCCCCGCGGAAAAGATAAATATGTTTGGGATAAAAATCCTTACCCAATCACAGATGAGACACCGATGTTCAGACGTATCCATTTCTCTCATATTACAGCCCGCAATGTCCATGCAGCAGCAGGATTTATTTATGGCTTAGCTGAACAGTATGTTTCGGAAATTAGCTTTAATCACATCGATATCTCAATGGCTGAAAATGCTATTCCTGGGAAACCGGCGATGATGGCCGGAATCGAGGATATGAATAATCGTGGTTTTTATGTTGGATTTGCGAAGGACGTCTTATTTAATCGAGTAACAATTGAGAATCATGAAGGTCCGGCATTCCACATTGAATATTCTGAGGATATCGAGGTAACTCATTGTAAGTCGAAGAATACAAAAGCCGAAGAAGAGCTTCTCAAAGAAGTGAAGGTGAAGTGAAAGACAATCGTCTAAGGCAATTATTTCCACTCTTAGGAGACCGTTCAAAACCAGAAACCTTATCTGCCCAGGTAGTTAGGATCGAAAAAAGAAACGGATATTTATTGGAAAGTCTAATGTTGGATTTAAATGGTCTGGAAAAGGTGCCGGCTTATTTTGCCAAACCGTTAGAAGCAGATGGTAAATTGCCAACGATCATCTTTAATCATTCTCATGGCGGGAATTTTGATCAAGGAAAAGAAGAACTCCTCAATAGCAGTTCTTATTTACAAAACCCCTCATTTGTAGAGGAGATTACAGGACTTGGCTTTGCTGTTTGTTCCATTGATATGTGGGGATTTAATGAGCGTAAAGGGAAACAGGAAAGTGAACTTGTTAAAGAAATGCTCTTGTATGGCCAGACATTATGGGGGATGCGCTTATACGATAACATGTCGTTAATGGACTATCTAGAAACGAGGCCGGATGTAGATTCTAGCCGACTTGCAACCATTGGGATGTCAATGGGAGGGTTAATGAGCTGGTGGTTGGCTGCACTGGATGAGCGAATTAAAGTCACTGTAGACATAGCTGGGCAGGTTCATATCGAGACACTGATTCAAAAACGCGGTTTGGACCATCACGGTTTCTACTATTATGTGCCTGGTTTCTTAAAACATGTTTCCACTTTGGCAGTTCAAGAACTGATTGTGCCGAGACCTCGCCTAAGCTTGGCAGGCAGGGATGACAGGCTGTGTCCAATAGAAGGAGCACAATTTTTAAACGAACAATTGCAGAAATTATATGCTAACCAACAGGTTCCTCAAAACTTTGAAGGCTATGTGCTCACGGGAGGGCATCAAGAAACAAGGGAGATGAGGGCATTATGGATGACATTCTTAAAGAAACATCTGTAAAGAGTTTAATTGTTGGCAAACATGAAATTTGTGATTTTCCAAGTATCCAAACGGCATTAGACCATTGGAATGATGAAAAAGGGCCATTAGAGTTAACGATTTTGAGTGGAGAATACCATGAAAACATCCTTCTGTATCAATCGGACATTTCTATAATTGGAGTCGGTACGGTAAAGATTATAGGAAACCGGTATGCGTTACAGAAAAATAAACAACTGGAGGAAATAGGGACCTTTAAAACAGCTACTTTTTTTATCAATGGTTCTAATATATCAATCGAAAATATAGAAATAATCAATAATGCAGGGCCAGGAGAAGAGGTAGGTCAGGCTGTGGCTCTATATAATGAAGGAACCAATGTTACGTTTAAGAATTGTTCCTTTAAAGGCTATCAGGACACCATTTGTCTTGGACCATTGCCGGAATTGCAAAAGAACGGTCAATTATTTTCTACACCTGAAATAAAGACATATTTTATTGAGCACAGCTGTCATTTTAGTGAATGTTATATCGAGGGAACGGTTGATTTTATTTTTGGCGGTGGCGAAGCAGTTTTTCAAAGCTGTGAAATTAAATCATTAAAAAGACCAAATAACGAAGCAGGATATATAACAGCCGCATCCACTCCTGAGGGGAAGAATGGCTTGTATTTCGAACACTGTTTTATAACGGCAGAAAAAGATGTTGCAAATGTTTTTTTAGGTAGACCGTGGCGCTCGTATGCAAAAACTACTTTTGCAAATTGCCTAGTCGGCAGGCATATTCATCCTGCTAGATGGGATGATTGGGATAATCATAACAACAGAAAAACGGCTACGTATAAAGAATATAAAAATTTCTATCATTCTAAAAAACAGTTAAAAATTCTGGACTGGATCACTTTTATTGAATAGAGAGGAATTAGGAGAATGAAGCGAAAATGGGAAGTAATCATTGGCTTAGCAGGTGTGATACTTTGTGTGATTTTATTGGGCGGTTTTTCGTTGACTATTACCTCAATGGAGGAAAAAGCTTTTGCGGAAACAGTCTTTCCAATTTTGCAGGAGAATGTTTCTGAAAACTATATTTCTGAGAGCTTCGAAGCAGTGAAAACATTGGCTGTATGGTTTGGGGTTACTCTGTTGATTGTGCTAGTTATGGCACTGCCAGCTACAGTATTCATTTGGAGAGACAGGTATCCTAAATGGGCGGCTTTCCTCTATCTAGCAGCTGGTCTAGCCACTTTAATTGGAACCCAATTGATTGCTTTCCCTTTAGCTTTTCTCTTTTTTATAGCAGCATGCTTATGTTTATTTAGAAAAATAAAGAAAAGTGAAGGAGCAAAATATGTATCGAACAAAAGTCATAAATCCAATATTGCCCGGATTTAATCCAGACCCGAATGTCCTTAGAGTAGAGGATACTTATTATATTGCTGTTTCTTCTTTTGAATGGCTGCCGGGAGTACGTATCTATCAATCAAAGGATTTAGTCAATTGGGAGCATGATACAGATATTTTAACAGATCAAGTAAATTTACGGGGGAACCCTCAAAACGGAAGTATCTGGGCTCCGCAAATAAGTTATGCGGATGGATTATTTTATCTTCTCTATACGGATGTGAAAAGTACTAAACGGCCATTTAAAGATTCCCATAATTATTTAATTACCGCCCCGAGTATGAAAGGACCTTGGTCAAAGCCGGTGTATTTAAATAGCAGCGGCTTTGATCCATCTTTATACCATGATACTGATGGACGCAAGTGGTTGTTAAATGAAATCTGGGATTATCGTATCACAACAGGAAATAAATCGGCTGGAATTATAATGCAGGAATTTGACGCTGCGAATCAGGCTTTAATCGGACCTGTCTTTAAAATTTTTGATGGAACAGAATTGGCCAAAACAGAAGCGCCTCATATTTACCATCACGGTGATTTTTACTATTTAATTACTGCAGAAGGTGGTACTGGATCAGGGCACGCCGTAACAGTATGCAGGTCGAAGGAGATTACGGGTCCATATGAGTTGGATCCCCAATATCCAATGTTGACAGCAAGTGATAAACCCGATTCCCGATTGCAATGTTCTGGTCATGGCAGCATTATCCAAACGTCAACAGGAAATTGGTATATGGTCTATTTATGTACACGGCCATTGCATGGGAATGCTGCTATCTTGGGACGAGAAACTGCCATCCAGGAGGTATATTGGACAGAAGACGGCTGGCTGCGATTAGTCGACGGTGGCAATGGTCCGCTGTTAGAAACAGAAATCGTTACTATCGATAAGATAGAACAAAGAAAAAATACCAATTTTAAAGATGATTTTAACGGTGCTCTTGAAAAAGAGTGGAATACACTGCGGATTTTGGCAGATGAAACATGGTGCGATTTAAAGAGTCGTAACGGATATTTACGATTGTTCTCTGGTGATTCCATCCAATCTTTATTTGAGCATCATATACTTGCCGTCCGCCAAAAAGATTTTCATTTCAAGGTTGTAACCAAGTTAGATTACACTCCAAAAACGTTTAATCAAATGGCAGGTTTACTATTGTATCTTAACGATAGTAACTATCTGTATGCCTACTTAACTTATGATGAAACATACGGCCGCGTCATTCGCCTAATGAAATGTGCAGCTGGAGAATTTTTATTAAATCCAGTGGTTATACAGGCTGAACAAGGTGAGGTAGAGTTTAAGGCAGAAGTGAATGGTCCTGTTGCTAATTTTTATTATCGAATGGAAAGTAAGGATACTTATCAGGAAATCGGGGAAGCTCAGGATGTGTTGTTCCTTTCAGGAGGATTTACAGGAAACTTTGTAGGGATTGCTGTCCACGATATGGACCGAAAAGCTGGCTCTTATGCAGATTTTGAATATTTTAAGTATCAAGGATTAGATAGCTAATAATTTTGGGGCGGATATGTTAGAGAAGTAATTTGCTACTGCAAATTACTTCTCTTTTTTGTACTCACAAGGTTTATTATTCTGCTTTATGGATATGTTTTTATATAAGCGTAAAAATTGAAAAGAGTTGGAAGCCTTAAATTAAATGGAGGAGAAAAATGAAAAAGAAAGTTACCATCATTGGCGGTGCTGGGACAATTGGAACAATTTTATATCAGGGTCTCCGCAGTAAATAC
>JAPSHL010000312.1 GCA_031179905.1 Bacillus sp. (in: firmicutes)
GTCCTTCTCAACCTCGCTTTAATTTATATATTTGCAAGAAAACTGAAAGTTATTAAAGCGGATGATTATAAGCTCCATTTTGACTAATAAGAAAAGAGCCGTTAAGGATACCCCTTAACGGCTTTTTCATACTTGTTTACTTACCTAGTTACAGCGATGATTCCTTCCTCATCGTCTAGCACTAATTTAATTCCGATATATGGATCAATATTTAAGTACTCATCCATCCATAAGCGCAATGCTTCAATGATGTTCTGGGCAATCAGCACTTGCTTTCGTCCCTCAACATAGGATTCAGCCGAAAAGCCATAGTCGTCATCATACATAAGCTCTACTTCTACATCTTCCGGACGGACTTGTTTCTTTCTTGAAATATAAACACATATCGCGTTTATAATATCCTGCTCTGGAATGATTAGTTTCTCCAATTATTTGCTTCCTCTCTTTTTTTCTTTTTGAAATAAACAAATATTTTTCTGATAACGCTAATTAAGATAACGATAGCCAAAACGTTGATGATAAGACCTAAAATAGATCCTAGCATACCCATATTTGCAAAGAGACCGCCAAACAGCAAGCCAGCAAGACCTCCGATCATTAACCCTCTCATCAAGCCGCCAGAAAAGAATCCTCTATTATTAGATTTAGTAGCTGTTGTTGAATTATTTGTTTGCTTCTTTTGGAAAAAGGAATTCGTATTTGTGTTTGTGTTCGTATTGCTGTTATTTGTGTTAAAGCTTCGTTTCCCGGATTTGTAAGACTTCGCTTCTACTGTTGTTGTCTGATCATGGAACACCGCACTTCCGACAGGTGAAAAGATAAGGCCCAGTGTTAATACTGCTGTTAAGAATTTCTTCATCATTGTTTCCTCCATTTTTCTTTTTGTTTTTTTGATTGGCAATATATACAGTGATTATTTATCGCTTATATTACTATTCCCCCTTTTTAGAAAAACAAAAAACCTCTACCGGTATGGTAAAGGTTTCAAAATAGTCATAATTATCCCTTTACCGTTATGGCAAAGGTCTCGCAAACAACATACATGTTGCCAGTTTGGCCGGTGGCATTGGTATTGCCACGTATTGACGACGCAACTGTTAGCTACTCCCCTTTGGAGTATTCAATTGTTCATGAGTATAAACTCTATGATGATTCTATTTTACTAAAAAGATGGGCCTTTAGTCAATACCATCCTAATTGTTCGTTAATCAAGCGGATTAACCAAAAGAAGAGTGAAAATTTAGATATTTTATCCATACAATAAACATACAAAAGTGATAATATAATTTCAAGGCAAACGCGTGTCATAAAATCTAACATGAAATTGCATATATATATACCATATATAGCTTCAGCAATAAAAATTACATGAGAACAGGCAAGGAAGGATGAGGATAAATGAGCTTAGAGGCACTGAATGAACGAGTGAAGACAGATTTATCTTATATAAATTTTGGTGCGTCAGATTGGATACAGCCCCGCACACATGAGGACGGACATGTTTACGACACAGTCATCATCGGTGGTGGACAATCAGGATTAGGGATTGCTTTTGGCCTTCTGCGTGAACGTATCAGTAATATTCTCGTCATTGACGAAAATCCAGAGGGCTATGAAGGACCTTGGGATACGTATGCAAGAATGATAACATTGCGCACACCTAAGCATTTAACATCCATTGACCTTGGCATCCCTTCCTTAACATTCCGTGCATGGTGGGAGGCTCAGGCAGGAGTGGAAGGCTGGGAAAAGCTTGATAAGATACCGAGGGGAGACTGGATGGATTATTTACGCTGGTATCGCAGAATCTTAAACCTGCCGGTGATTAATGACACAAAGCTTCAGCTCATTGAACCGCTTAGTGAAGGGCTTCACTGCCTCCATGTTAGCAAAAACGGTAAACTTGAAAAACTGCTGGCGCGAAAAGTCATTCTTGCAACTGGCATTCAAGGAGGCGGCGAGTGGCATGTTCCCTCCTTCATATCTGAATCCTTGCCAAAGAGTCTCTATTCGCATACTTCCGAATCTATTGATTTCACTAAGCTAAAAGGGAAAAAGCTGGCGATTTTAGGAGGAGGAGCTTCTGCTTTTGACAATGCTAACCATGCGCTGTCTAAGGGTGCTGGTGAGGTACATGTATTTGTCCGCAGAAAAGAGCTGCCGCGTGTCAATCCAATTAGACAAATGGAAGTCTCAGGGATGATTGAACACTATTCTGCCTTTTCCGACGCAGAAAAATATGCTGGAATGGCCCATTTTTTCAAGCTTAACCAGCCGCCTACAAATGATATCTTCGAAAGGGCCAGCAGTTGGTCAGGATTCCATCTTCATTTAGGGGCACCGTGGCTCCTCGTTGAAGAAGATCAAAGTTCAGCGGTTGTAACTACACCTCAAGGAAAGACAAAGTTTGATTTCTTGATTATCAGCACTGGCCTGATTACCGATCCAGCGCTCCGTCCTGAGCTTAAAATGGTAGAGAAGCATATCACTCGCTGGAAGGATAGATATACAGCACCTGAGGATATTGCAAACCAGCTGATAGATGCCCATCCATACCTCAGCAATGGTTTTGCATTCACCAGCAAGGACAAAGCTGGAGAAGCACTTCTTTATGGACTGTTTGCCTTTAATTATTCTGCACTTATCAGCTGTGGTCTGTCAGCTTCTGCCCTGTCCGGCATGCGCTGCGGAATACCGAGAATTGTTTCAGCTGTAGCTGATGAGCTGTTCCTTGATGATCGAAAACAGAAGCTGCAAGATTTCTTATCCTATGATGTAGAGGAATTCGTAGGCGAATGGCCGAAAAAAGAATCAGCGGCCACATTAAATTAAACAGCCAAAGGCATCTTTGCCTTTGGCTGTTTTTTATCGTCTAATGAAAAAACACTCATTACATATTTTATGTTTAAAGCGGTGCGGGAGCTCTTTCCCGCAAGTTTCGCACACATTTCGGCGCAATTTAACTCCAGATTTTAACTGTTCATGAATAAGATCGCTTATTTCTTCACGAACTCTCTCCCAATAATACGCCTCGGTTGTTTTTTCTATTTTATATAAAAAGAGCAAGTGCAATCCAACTGATTTATATGACAATTCCAGTTCTTCCAAGCTTGATTTATTGATGACTGGATCAGGTAAATCATTATTTTCCACAATCGAGAGCATTTTGCTTTTCCACTGTGCCCGCAGAGCAGGCTCATTTGCCGAGAAAGGCAGACGCAAAAATCCGAATAAATCATCCAATGACAGCCTAGCTTCCACCATTGTGTCCCTGACCATCTCATATAAGAGCATCTCATCAGCTAATGTTGCTTTTTTAGTTCCTTCTGGATTTTTGAAGTTCTCCCATAAATAAAAAAACAGGCTTAAACTGTTGGAATATTTTTGGAACCTTTTTAAGACTGCAGAAGTCGGGGCAATTGTGAAACCATTGATTTCCTCATCCTTTTTCTCAAGCAGGCCCTTCATCACTCTCGGCTCACTTGCGAATGCTACCCGACCCACCTCATAAAGGCCTCTGCGTCCTGCTCTTCCCGCAATCTGCTTTACCTCCTGAGACGTGAGTAATCTTCGTTTAGTGCCATCGAACTTATCATTTTCCAGGAAAACAATCCGTTTAATCGGCAGGTTCAACCCCATTCCAATAGCATCCGTACAAACAATAACAGACGTTTCTCCATCTATAAACCGATGCATCTGTTTTTTTCTCGTTTCTGGCGGCATACTGCCATAAATCATGC
>JAPSHL010000313.1 GCA_031179905.1 Bacillus sp. (in: firmicutes)
ATACAAAGGGGGCGAGGCAGTATGCCGTTGTTGTCGTTTTTGCTATACGTGACTGTAACCAGTTTTACCCCGGGTCCTAATAATATAATGGCGATGGCTTTCGCCAATAAATACGGGTTAAAGAGAACAATAAGATTTTGCGCAGGAGTAAGTGCCGGTTTTTTTATAATTATGCTAATATGCAGCTATTTCAATTTAATGCTCAAAAGCTTTATGCCAAAGATTGAGTTCGTTATGACAATTCTTGGTGCAGTCTATATGCTTTATCTCGCATTTAAAATAGTTTCCAGTAAGGATAGCGGAGATGAAAAGGAAGAAGAGAAGAATAACAGCTTCTTGGCAGGAATGCTGCTGCAGTTCATTAACCCAAAGGGGATATTGTACGGGCTAACGGTCATCGCAACATTTATTCTTCCAAACTATCATTCTCAGATAAGTTTGGTGCTGTTTGCTGTATTACTCGCCCTTATAGGATTTTTGAGCACATTCAGCTGGAGTTTGTTTGGCAGCATGTTTCAAAAGTTCTTGTCCAAATATAAGAATCAGTTCAATATTGTGATGGCATTGCTGCTTGTTTATAGCGCCATTTCTATCTTTTTTTAAAGAAGGAGAACGCTTTGCTGCGTTCTCTAGTTTTCTTTCATTGTAATAACAACTTTTCCTCGTACGTGACCCTCTTCAAAATATCGAAAAGCTTCCGGTACTTCGCTCAGCTTGAATTGTTTGTCAATAATCGGATGAAGCTTTTCCTCTTCTAGAAGTTTTTTTAGAAATTGCAAATCGTCCTGGTTGGCCCGCTGCAGCATATTTCCGAATTTTTTGCTGCTTGTTATCGAAAGGCAAGGACCAAGCAGCATAGCTTCAATCATTTGTTTCCCCCGGCCGCCGACCATGATATATTTTCCGTTATCCTTCAATGCACGCTTGTATGACTGGATAGGCTGATATCCATTTACTGCAAGGATGAGGTCATATTTATCGGGAGCTTGAGTGAAATCTTCTTTCTTATAGTCAACGACATGATCTGCTCCGATTTCTTGAAGTGTTGCCACATTCCTTGTGCTGCACACACCTGTTACGTCTGCACCAAGTGCTTTAGCAATTTGAACAGCAAAGGTACCAACACCGCCAGATGCCCCGTTAATCAACACCTTCTGACCATGCTTAATCTCTCCATTATTCCGCAATGCCTGTAATGCTGTCGTTCCTGCCATTGGAACCGCTGCTGCCTCTTCAAAGGAGATATTCGCCGGCTTTTGTGCCAATGCCTGGACTGGAACAGAGGCATATTCTGCAAAACCGCCCCATCCGCTTTGGGAAAGATCCCCAAATACTTCATCGCCTGGCTTAAATTGTGTAACGCCCGTACCAACAGCTTCCACAATCCCTGCAATATCACCTCCGGGTATCGTATATTTTGGTTTAAATAAGCCGAAGGCTAAACGGGCAAGAAATGGTTCGCCTCTCAATAAGACAAGATTCCCATAATTGAGAGAGGCAGCCTGGATTTTTACAAGGACTTCCCCTTCCTTGGGAACAGGTTTTTCTACTTCTAATAAATGAAGACCATTCGGCGGACCGTATTTGTTAGAAACAATTGCTTTCATCCATTTTCCTCCCTATAGGATATTTCAATTAAGGATATGAACAGGACCGGAAAGAAAGACATAAAAAACTGCATCTTCCTGTAGATGCAGCTTAAATATGTTTTAGTCCTCAATCAAACAAATGGACTTCATCTCCGACATGGATTCTGCCTGTTTTTATGACAGAAGCATAAATACCAAAGTTATTTTTTCTCTCTTTGAAAACTGTTTTAAGGAGAGATGGTGTCCGTTTTGAACTGTCAGGGTCAACTGTAATAATCATGCATCTCTCACAATGCCTGTTCAACCGCAGCACCACTTCTGAGCCGATTATTATATATTTGCCGAACCAGCTTTCTTCAATGAACGGAATCTTGTCTTTCAAAGAAAGAACGAGATTTGGCCGGAAACGGCGTTGATTAACAGCTGATTCTCCCCATTGCTCTTGGAGTTGATTAAGTGAGGCGTCTGTCACAAGCTGAATATGCTCTTCTTCTATTGCTCCTAAAGGAACATTCTCAGGTGTATAGGATAAAAATGAAACCTTTCGCTTTGACTTTTGCTCCAGTTCAGTCAGAAGAGCTGGATCTCCCCATTCCACCACATTTCCTTCAGGTGTCGTAATTTCGACTTTTGGATACGCAAGAATTGATTCTTCTCCTGTAAACTTTGCTGCATAACGGACCATTTCTGGAAATTGCGTTATCGTCAAATATTTGTCTTCTCGTGTGTCATCTCTAAAAGTGTGGCTTCTGTCCCCATATAAACCATATGCCATTATATTTGTTTCCTGTACACTTTCACCGCGAAAGGATTTGACAGGATGGCGGACAATTTCTTCAATATGACCTATTAACATGGTCTTAGACCCCTGTTTGGAACTTTTTTCCTTTTTTAACCTGGTATATATGTAAACTTTAATCTTCGACTGGATTTTTTGGTCCAGGCAGATGTAATTGATAGAAAGCCAAATCTAGCCAGCGATTAAATTTAAAGCCAGCTTTCGCAATTGTCCCTGAATGAACAAACCCGAAATGCTCATGCAAAGCAATGCTTTTTTCGTTCGCTGCATCTATACCCGCAATCAGTGTTGCATATTCCCTGTCAATAGCAATCGAGATAATCTCCTTCAATAGTGCTGCGCCAATACCCTTTCTTCGATAATTGCTGTCTACATAAACCGAATGTTCAATAGAGTATTTATAAGCAGGCCAAGCTCGGAATGGACCGAAAGTAGCAAAACCAACCGCCTTATTGTCTAGTTCATACACCATCACTGGATATCCGTCTTTCATCTTTTGTTCGTACCATAAACGTCTGTTTTCTAAAGTATCGGAATTATATGTATATACAGCAGTTGTATTTAGGATTGCATCATTATAGATGGTTAAGATATGAGGCAAATCCTTTTCTTGAATAGGTCTAATCACGAATGTAACCCTCCTGTTTTGAGCTTGTAACATAGTTCATTTCATTTACTATAACAAAAAAACACGTTTATAAGAAAAAAAGTTAATTATGGGTCTTTTTATTCAGGAGTTTGAGACTAGCTTAAGGGAATTTTAAGTTTTCCCTTATATAGTTATCCACATAATAAACGACTATAAAAAGATTAGGGGAAAATTTCTATGAAAAAGATATCAACGAAAATCATTCTATTATCATTAATCAATTCAATCTTATTTCAGAGCAAATTCAGCAAATGACCGATACAGCAGAAGCGTTTGCTGCTAATACGGAAGAAATATCAGCTTCTGGTCAAGAACAGCTGGTATCAACAGAGCTAATTGCTTCCTCCTCACAAGACTTGAATTTGCTTGCAAAGGAATTAAATGCTGAAGTGAATAAATTTATTGTAAAGAGCGAAGCCCTATAAAAAAACACGAGCGGCTGGTAAAATTGCCGTTCTTTTTATGTTGGAAATTGTTACTATTAATAACCATTATTAAAAAAGTTACTTAAACCAAAACTAAGTATGTAAGAAGAAGCATAGTTTTGATAAAAAACTACCATTAATTAACAATAATAATTATTTGTTAATGTTCTTGGTAATTCAAGCAATATCTTACCAAGAATGTCTAAGTGCTCTTTTGGGAAAAATACTTCGCGTAGCGAAGTTGTTGTGATTGACATGAAAAACTAACAGGATTATT
>JAPSHL010000314.1 GCA_031179905.1 Bacillus sp. (in: firmicutes)
GGCTCAAATATTCCGCCATATACCGCTCTGCCAAGATGCTCGATAAATGAGCCATATATCCGATTATCAATTTCCGCAATTTTAAAGTCTTTTTCTAAAATCATCTTTGCTTTTTTGTACATAAATATATCTTCCCTTCATTTATAATAGTTCTTATTTCATTAACCCTTCACACCACCAGCGGTCATGCCTTCAATAAAGTAGCGCTGGAAGAAGATATACAGAATCAGCACTGGGAAAATCGCCATAACAGATCCGGCAATCAGCACATCATAGTTATTGCCGTACGGTGTAAGTAATGTAGATAGTCCAATTGGCAATGTTAAATTCTCACTCGACCTTAAAACAATCAACGGCCAGAGGAAGTTGTTCCAGCTTCCTAATGCTTGCAGGATTGCCATGGACGAAAAGGCTGGAGTCATTAACGGCATCATTACCCGGAAGTAAATGCCGATTTCGGTGCAGCCATCAACCCGTGCTGCATCAAGCAAATCACGGGGCAGCCCGCTTGCGTACTGGCGGAAGAAGAAAATTGGTATCGGCGCAACCACAAATGGCAGAAATGCGCCAACTAATGTGTCCATTAAACCAAGGCTCATTGTGAGCTTATATAATGGAAGCATAATGATTTCAACCGGAATCATCATCACAATCAAGACGAGTCCAAACACTAGGTTTTTGAACTTAAAGTCATAAACAGCAAGTCCATAACCGACCATGCTCGTTAAAAGCAGGCATGATAATGTCGAGGCGATGGTAATGATAATGCTGTTCTTATACCAGATAAAATAATCGGTTTCACCGTTAAACAAATAGGAATAGTTATCGAGTGAGAGAATATCTGCCTGCAGCTTCAGATTCAGCCCGTATCTCATAATTTCCGTCGATGGCTTCAAGGAGCCGAGCGTTATAGCAAACAGCGGGAATAGAGCAAAGATTCCAATTGCCACAAACAGAAGGATCAGCAGGATGGACGACAGCTTCAGCTTTTTTTTCGGTTTCATCCTTGTTCCTCCTTTTTAAACATGCCAAAGAATTTAAGCTGAATTAAGGTGATAATTAGCGTAATCACAAGCAAGGCAATACCGACTGCAGAACCGAAGCCGAGATTATTTTGCTCAATGCCTTTTTGGTATAAGTAGCCGACAATTGTCAGCCCAATATTATTTGGCGATCTGTTGCTGCCATAAAGCATATAGCTCTCAGCAAACATCGAGAAACCGCCGTAAATGCTGATTGTAAATACATAAATGCTAATTGGCTTCAGCAGCGGCAGCGTAATATGCCAGAACTTCCGTGATGTCGAAGCACCGTCCACTTCGGCTGACTCATACAATTCCTGCGGGATATTCTGCAGTCCTGCAAGGAAATAGAGGATATTGATGCCCATCCATTTCCATGTTGCCAGCACAACAAGGACGAACATGCTTGTGCCGCCATGGTTCAGCCATGCTTTCGGCTCCATCCCAAAGTTGGACAGAATAGAGTTCAGCAATGCTCCCTCTTGCCCACCAAAGATTAAGCGGAAGATCATTCCTGCGACAACGACAGATGTCAGTGCCGGAATGAACGTAACAGAACGGAAGAAGTTCCTGGCAAACATCAGCTTTGAATTAAGGAAAACAGCAAGCACGAGAGGCACCGGAATTAAAATAATTAATGTCAAAATCGTGTAAACGGTGCTATTACGGATAGCTGTCAGGAAGGTTGGATTCCATAATTCCTTATAGTTTTCTAAGCCAATGAAGGTCGTCTGCCCTGGCAGCACTTCCTGAAAACTCATGATAACTGTCGTGACAACAGGATAAGCAAAAAAGATTAGGAAAGACAGGATGAATGGAAAGATAAAAAAGTAAGGAGCGGCATTTTGAGAATAAAGGAGACTTCGTTTCTTCTTTTTCCTCACACCCTGTCCGCTGTTTGCTTCCATGTTTTGGCTCAAAGGTAATCCCCCCTTTAGAATCACAGGAGGCAAAGGCAATTTGCCTCCTGCTGATTATTGATTATTTAATCTGACTTGCTGCTTCCTCCAGCGCTTGTTTCGGATCTTTCATTTCCACTAACGACTGGAACAGAATCGTCGTCTTCACCGCATTAGAGACATCAGGTGTTTTCTCACCAATATTGACCCCTTCAATTTCATCCTTCACTTCGAGCAATGTACCGAAAATATTCGGACCAAAGTATTCCGTGAATTTATTCTCCTCATTTAATTCCGGCAACTCCCAAACATCTGAACGGATTGGGTCAAATCCGAGCTGCTTCCAAATTTCGATATTGCCTTCCTTCGACAGCTTTGCATAAGCAAGGAATTTCTTTGCTTCCTCTGGATTTTCAGATTGGTTTGTTACAACAGTGCCAGTTCCGCCCATCCCTGCCGAGCGCGGAGCTCCTTCAGACCAAGCAGGCATTGGCTTGATGACGATTTTGCCTTTCAAATCCGGCATATAATCTGTAAATCTGCCCATATACCACATCGGCATCCATACAGACGCTGCTCCGCCATTATTCATGAAGCCGTAATATTCTTCTGAGTGATGGTCGTTCCCTGGAGATGGAATGGCAATTCCTTCTTTCACAAGGTCTTGCTCGTATTGAAGCACCTCGACAATACGCGGATCTGTCAAGTTAACCTCGCCATTCTCTTTCAATAAATCATCATTGCCTTCAAGCTGGGCCACTTGCGGCCAGAAGGACCACTGATCTTCAATATCAAGTGTTGTCATCGGGACACCTGTTTTCTCCAGGACTGTTTTGCCGGCTTCCTTGTAGTCAGCCCATGTTTTAATGTCATCTGGATTTACACCAGCTTTATCTAAAATCTCTTTATTGTAATAAATGACTGCTGCGCCAACGTGGAAATCCACGCCATATGTCTTGCCGTCTTTCGCATAAATATCAAGTCGTGATTGCACGATGTTTTCCTTTTCCGGGTCGATTACATCATCTAATGGAAGAATTTGCGGCTCCCCTTTTAAGAAGTTGCCGAATTTCGAGATTTCCACATCAGAGATATCCGGAGCACCCTTTCCTGACTGCAAGGCAACAAGCAGCTTGTTATGCAAATCTTCATATGGGTATGTAGTGGCCTTGATGCTGATTTGATCATCAGGATTTTCTTCATTCCACTTTTCCGCCATATGCTCATAATATTGTTCATGGAGCTCATTGAACGTCCACAACTCAATTTTTGTTCCCTTTCCGCCGTTCGAATAGCCTTTATCCGAACTGCCCTTATTACAGCCTGCTAAAAACATGGAGCTTACTAGAATGATAGCCAGCATTCCTAATAGACCCTTTTTCATCCTTTTTTCCTCCTCTTAGCTTGTTGGGAAAACAGTTTATTTTAAAAGAACATAAAATGTTTTACACATTTACATAGTATTAAGCCATCCCTTTAAAAATGTATGCGTTTACATAATTAAGAAGAAAGTCTTGGGAAACGCTATCATAAAGTGAAAATAGTCGGTAATCACTTGGAATATTTTAAGGGAAATTCATTTAATATGACAACAAAGTGACACTTTCCTTTCGTATGCAAAGGAAAATAGAATGATTTTTGCACATTTTTATATTTTTATAGATTCCTTCACATAAACATAAAAGAGAAGCTTATTTTATATTTTATTAAAAGAAAAGGAGTGTCACCGATGAAAAGGGCTGTGCTCGTTGATTCTATTTATTCTATCTCCAACTGGATTCTGCGCTTTCTATATATTCATCTATTATGGATGGT
>JAPSHL010000315.1 GCA_031179905.1 Bacillus sp. (in: firmicutes)
ATTTTATTATATTTCCCAGTGATGGTGTACTTTAGTGGTTTTTTTAATGAGAAATTTATATAATGGGTTTTCAAATAGTTCATTTGTGAAAAAAAGAAATAGTATCAACTAAACGGGGAATAATAAAGAAATACTTTACTAGGAGAATAAGCGTGGAAATAAGACAAGCAACGGTAAATGACTTAGATGCAATTATGAAAGTAGCCGCAAAAACGATAAAAATTATGAATGAAGAAGGAAATGATCAATGGTCTGATAAATATCCTGCTGAGAAAGATTTTAAGGAAGATATTGACAACGGCTCACTTTTTGTGGCGCTAATGGATGAAACATTAGTTGGCTCAATCGCCATTGACCGCATCGGCGGGAAGAATTATGATTTGATTGAATGGACATTGACGGAAAAAAACTTTTATGTTATTCATCGGCTTATGGTTGATCCGGAAATACGAGGCGGAGGCATAGCAAGCAAACTCCTCGCTTTTGCCGAGGTTTTTGCAATTGAAAATGACACCTTTTATTTAAAAACAGACACATATGCTATCAATGAGAAGGCTCAAAATCTGTTTGCAAAAAACGGCTATAACAAAGTGGGAGAGTTGCATTTCCCTGGAAAAGAACGGCCTTTCTATTGCTTTGATAAAAGCTTTAAGTAAATATAATAAGAAAAAATCAACTCTGACTTTGAGTTGATTTTTTCTTATCTTGATGGCGGTATGGAAATTGTCAGAATTCCATTATTAAAACGAAATGTTAGTGTTTCTTTCTTGATGGTATAGGGCAAGGTGATAACTTTATGAAAGCTCCGATTTTGCCTCTCTTTTAAATAATAAGCATACTCTTCGTGGAGTGTTTTGTATTGCCCAGCAAGATGGAGTGTATTATCTTCACATTTAACGGCTACATTCTCTGGGGTGATGCCCGGAAGCTCTGCTTCAATATAACAAACTCCATCTTTTGTATAAAAATCACAAGGCGGAAATTGATTATTGCTTTTAATCGCATTCCAGTCACTAAAAAAGTGTTGTTGGCTAGGTGAGTTTTGAAACAAGTTGTTCCAAAGTTTATCATTAGTTGGATTTTCATGGAACTGATAAATTTTTTCCAGGTTTTCAAACGACATAATTTTCGGTTCTCCCTTTCATCTAACAACTAATGCAAATCCGATACTTCTATCTCTGAATATTGCACCTGTGTATTTTTATGGATCATGATCTCTAACACACCATCTTTATAATTCGCTGTTGAACCCTTTCTACGGACAAGAGATGGAAGATTGATTGTATGTTTGCTCTCTTCATCTGGTATATGTTGAATAATCAATTGGCTTGATGTGTAGTATACTTTTACTCTTTGCAGCCATATTTCTTCCTTAATAGGAATTCGCACATATACATGATGATGTGTTTCAAATACGAGATAATCAAACTTGTTCTGCTCAACTCCTGTTTGTCGGTTCGCCATTTGTGACATATTTTGGAACATTTCATCACTGTTCATTTTTTGCAGAGATTCTGGCATCAGTTTATCCATCATGTCATGTACATACTTTTGAATCTCGGCAGGTCGCATTTGCTGCATTTTACCTTTTGTGTCTTTATTAAAAGGGAATAAATTCCATGGGAACATTGGAAATTCATCCTTTCTTTTAGAGGCTCTCGATTTTTTATATCATATTCAACTGCACCCAATTCGTGTTATTATCGCTTGTATTATTTCTCCATTTTGCTAATGAATATTTAGAACTGGTTATTTTAACCTATGATGTTGAAATGATAATAAATTTCACGGAATTAGCTACATTAAGTTGGAAAATATAGAAACTGATGAACAGACTGTTTTTATTTGGTCTGATTCTTTTTAGCTGTGTTTGAGGGCCTTTATGTATACACAAGCTTAAATTCTGGACGGATGATATGAGAATATTTCGATTCGTTATGGTTATTTCCTTCTTGTGTTTGATAGCCGGTAAAGCGCAATCTTCTTCCCAGCTTTTAACGGATAGGCGTGGGAAACCTTTTGTACAATGATATGCCGCAAGTATACTTGTCTCTCCCCTTGGGCCTTTTATACTTATTCCGACCTTTTCGGTATGAGCATTCCTGCAGTCATCTGTTCAAGTTACTTAATAGTAGCTGAGAAGCTTGAGCTGCCGATGGTTTATGTGCTGTATGCGATAAATGCAGAAATGGTGACGGCCATTTTATATGCATTTATTGAATAGAACACAGTGGGACGGGGGATGGTTGATGTTTTTATTGAAATGATGAAAAAGGAGGAATCATAACGATTCCCCCTTTAATTATTGGACAAAACAGAATGTTTTTTTTGAACAGAATAAAGTCTGCTCGACAAGAAGATTGCGCCTGTTGCCAAGCCGGTAATTAAACCGATCCAATAGCCGAAAGGACCGAGACTTGAATAATTGGCAAGCAGATAACCGCAAGGCAGTCCAATCACCCAGTAGCTGACAAGTGTCATAATCAATGTAATATTGACATCCTTATAACCCCGTAATGCGCCTTGAACAGGTGCCTGGATGGCATCTGAAAGCTGGAAGAAAATCGCATATATAAGGAAGCTTGCCGTAAGTTTAAGCACATCGGCTTCATTTGTATAAATGCCTGCTATCTGTTGGCGGAAGGCTAGGAGTATTATGCCGCTAACAAAAGCAATGCTGATGGCAGTGAAAACACCCATCCAGCTGTATTGTTTTGCATCTTTTAGCCTGCCTGAACCAACTTCAAACCCTACCAAAATAGTCAAGGCAGTTGAAATGCTCAATGGAACCATATACAGAAGAGAAGCGAAATTAATAGCTGATTGATGAGCTGCAATTGTATTTGTGTCATAATTGCTCATTAAAAGTGTGACTGCACTGAAGATGCTTGTCTCAAAAAAAATCGAGAATCCGATTGGTACACCAATCTTTAAGATTTCTTTCCATTTTTCCCATGAGATGGCATGGAATTTGCTGAGCAGTTTAAATGCAGCAAAAGGCTGGTTATGATAAACAATATGAAGTGCAGTCAAAAGCATATACCAATAAGTAAAACTCGTAGCATAGCCTGTACCGACACCGCCCATCTCAGGGAAAATCCAAATCCCATTAATAAACAAGTAATTAAGCACAATGTTGACAGGCAGTGCAGAAAGGGTAATAAACATCGTTACTTGTGTTTGCCCGAGAGCATCAATAAATGACCGCAACACAAAATAAAAGAAAATCGGAATGATGCCTGTGCTCAGTGCAGCCAAATAATCAAACGCTATTTCCTGAACTTCTTGTTCGAGCCCCATTAGCTGCAGAACAGGCTTTAGAAAAAAAGCTCCAAAAATGATTAATAAGACCGCCATTGATAATGAAAGATAGATTGCTTGAATTACAGAAAAGCTAACCTTGGATTCTTCTTTCCTGCCAACCAGTTGAGCAACAATTGGAGGAACAGCCAGCAATATTCCGCTTAAGCCAGTATAAATAGGTGTCCATAAAGAACTTCCGACAGCAACTCCAGCAAGATCAATAGGACTGTAATGACCAGCCATTGTTGTATCAAAGAAGGTAAGCCCGAACATGCCTACTTGTGTCACTAGAACAGGCAGTAATATAACTAACATCTGCCTCATTTTTTGCTTCGTTGTAAAGGTTTGTTTCATCATTTTTCCTCTCTTATGTTAAATAACGTTTCGATTATATCATAGATAAAAGGAAAATATGGCAAAACCGTAGAC
>JAPSHL010000316.1 GCA_031179905.1 Bacillus sp. (in: firmicutes)
AAAACTCTGCCCGGAGCTGATTATCATGAAGCCCCAGTTTGACAGGTACCGCACTGCTTCTGCCGCTATGTTCGAAATTTTACGGGAATTCACTGAACTAGTAGAGCCTGTTTCCATTGATGAAGGCTACCTTGATATTACAGAAAGCTATGACTTTGGAAGTCCTCTTGAAATTGCAGAGACGATACAAAAAAGGATACATGACCGCCTTGATCTGCCTTGCAGTATTGGCATTGCTCCAAATAAATTTCTTGCAAAAACCGCTTCCGACTTTAAAAAGCCGATGGGTATTACCGTTCTAAGAAAAAGGGATGTTCCTTCTGTTTTGTGGCCTCTTGAAGTGGAGGAGATGCATGGGATTGGTACAAAAACAGGAGAAAAGCTAAGGAAGCATGATATTACGACAATAAAGGATTTAGCGAATGCTGATTCCATTCAGCTTAAGGGCTTGCTCGGCATAAACGGTCTCCGCTTAAAGGACAGAGCGAATGGTATTGATAACAGACAAGTTGACCCTGAAGCGGCAAAAGAGTTTAAGAGCATCGGCAATTCCACAACATTGCCGAAGGATACAACAAACCAGCAGGAGCTTTTTGGAACTATTACAGAATTGGCTCACAGGGTGGCAACCCGAATGAAGCGGAAGAAAGTCCATACAAAGGGATTAAGCATTACAATTCGGTATGGAAACAGGAAGAACTTCTCAAAAAGCAAGAAGCTTAATAACCCGGTGAAAGCTGAGAGTGATTTAATCCAAATAGCAAAGGAACTGTTTCTGCAGGGCTGGGACGGCAATCCAATTAGGCTCCTGGGCATAACTGCAACAGACTTAGTAGAGAACACCCATGTCGCAAAACAACTCGACCTATTTTCTTTTGAAAAAGAAGCAGCAAAAGAACCATTATGGAAAACGATTGAACAGTTAAAGGAAAAATACGGTACTGGAATCATTGAACCTGCCTCAGAAAATGCAGTCTCTAAGTCAGACGAAAATGTCGGAACACAAACTAGTTTTAACAAAGATTTCCTTCAAGGAAAGTAGTTTTATAAGTAATTTACGTATAAAGAAAATTTTTTTCGGAATTTCGATGAAAGTTTGTTTGGAATGAGCTAGAATAGTTGTATATATAGCAGAATCTTGCTAAAGTAAAGTGAATTCTACTATAAAGCTAGTATACATAGATTAGAAGGGACGTTAAAAGATGACAAAACAGCAATTTGGGGTTATTGGTTTAGCAGTCATGGGTAAAAACCTTGCGATGAACATCGAAAGCAGGGGCTACACTGTTTCAGTTTTCAACCGTTCAAAAGAAAAAACGGAAGAAATGCTGCAAGAAACAGTAGGTAAAAACATTGTCGGCACTTACACAATGGAAGAGTTTGTTCAATCATTAGAAGTGCCTCGTAAAATCATGCTTATGGTTAAAGCGGGTCCAGCAACTGATGCTACAATCGAACAATTAAAGCCATTGCTAGATAAAGGCGATATCGTTATTGACGGAGGAAACACATTCTTCGTAGATACACAACGACGCAACAAGGAATTGAGCGAGCTTGGCATTCACTTTATCGGTACAGGCGTATCCGGCGGGGAAGAAGGAGCACTTAAAGGACCTTCTATCATGCCTGGTGGACAAAAAGAAGCTTATGAGCTTGTAGCTCCTATCTTTAAAGATATTTCCGCTAAAGTTAACGATGAGCCATGTACAACATATATCGGCCCAGATGGTGCTGGCCACTATGTAAAAATGGTTCATAATGGAATCGAGTATGGAGACATGCAATTAATCTGTGAAGCTTACTTCATCATGAAGCATGTTCTTGGCCTTAACGCACAAGAATTGCATGAAGTGTTTGCTGATTGGAATAAGGGTGAGCTAGACAGCTACTTGATCGAAATTACTGCAGACATCTTCACAAAAGTGGATGAAGAAACAGGCAAGCCGCTTGTAGACTTGATTTTAGATACTGCTGGCCAAAAAGGAACTGGAAAATGGACAAGCCAAAGTGCACTTGACTTAGGTGTTCCACTTCCAATGATCACTGAATCAGTATTTGCACGCTTTATCTCTGCAATGAAAGAAGAGCGCGTTAAAGCAAGCAAAGTATTGACTGGACCAGAAATCAAGCCGTTCACAGGTGATAAAGCTGCGTATATTGAATCTGTCCGCAAAGCCTTATACTTGAGCAAGATCGTTTCTTATGCACAAGGTTTCGCGCAAATGAGATCTGCATCTGAAGAGTACAACTGGGATTTAAACTATGGTGAGATTGCAATGATTTTCCGCGGGGGCTGCATTATCCGTGCGCAATTCCTGCAAAAAATCAAAGACGCTTATGACCGTGACCCAGAATTGAAGAACTTGTTGCTTGATCCATACTTTAGCGATATCGCAGAGCAATACCAAGCTGCACTTCGCGAAGTAATCTCAGGTGCTGTATTGAACGGTATTCCTGTACCAAGCTTTGCTGCTGCACTGGCATATTTCGACAGCTACCGTACTGAAACGCTTCCAGCTAACCTATTGCAAGCACAACGTGACTATTTTGGTGCACACACTTACCAACGCACTGATAAAGAAGGCGTATTCCACACTAACTGGATGAAATAAGCTTTATAGAAAAAAACACCCTTAGGTGAAGTTTGTATCCTCAATTGTTAGAACATTATCTAACGATTGGGTCACTTCATAAGGGTGTTTTTTGTTTAAACAAACTCGATGTCAATACATACAATTTCCGAGCGACTGCCCATGCGAATAGGAGGTCCCCAAAAGCCAAATCCAGATGAGACTATTGCATGGAGCTGCTGTTTTTGTTTATAGCCCCAATCTAATTCAAATACCTTTTTTGTAATTAAATGGTTCGGTGCCATTTGGCCTCTGTGTGTATGGCCGGACAGTGATAAATCAATGCCTTCCTCCATCGCTTGCATTAACTCTGCTGGCTGGTGATCCATCATAATAACAGGAAGATCTGCAGGCTTTTCCCTTGCTAGTTCCTTGATGGACAAGCGGTCACTATCAGTCTTATCTTTTCTGCCAACGAGGATGAAGCGATCGTCTATTACTTCTGTCTCATCCATCAAAATCTTTACACCAACACGTTTCATTTCCTCCAAAAACTCCGGTATTTTTTTACCATAATACTCATGGTTTCCTAACACTCCGTAAACTCCTAAAGGAGCAGTCAACTCCATCATTTTATCACCCATTTTTTTGCGAAGGAAGGGATTTGGGTCATCATCGATAATATCTCCTGGAAAAAGAATGATATCTGGTGTAAGACCATTTATTTGCTCAACAAGACGATTTAAATGAGCATTGCCAGAAAGTGTTCCGAAATGCATATCAGATGCCATTGCTATTCTCAGCTTGCTTTTTGTTGCTTTTCCTTTAGGAAGGTCAAGCTGATAGCGTTTGATGACGGGGGAATAGGCATTATAACTACCAGCTGCAAAGATAAAGGCAAAGGCAACAAAGGTTACTGTACCAATAACAGCGACAGTTTTATCAGCATCTGTAAATCTTGAAATAATGAATGCTGCCAAATCAGCTAAAGGCAAGATAAGGACGGCATATTGCAGAAAACCAAGCCAATAAGATCCGACAATCCGGAATAAGGAAATGGAGCGAACGAGATGGCCGGCAAAATATGAATACGCTACAAGGAGCAGGAAAGCTGTCAAAATAGGGAC
>JAPSHL010000317.1 GCA_031179905.1 Bacillus sp. (in: firmicutes)
TTCATGTGAGCTTTCTTTGCCTTCTAAGTACCGTAGTGCTGCTTGTAATTACCTCTGATGTATATTTTGCCATAAAAAACTGCGCCTCCCATTGTTAGATGTGTCTAACAATTGGGGCGCAGTTCAGATTCGGGGTGTTTTCTTTTCATTTAACATGAACTACAAATTAATTCACATAATCCATTAGTGCAGAAATAAATAGTTCCAAGTATTTCTGGTCCGTTTCATCAAAACGGGATTTTTCAGGTGAATCAATATCGAGAACACCAAGTAATGTACCGTCTTTTTTTACCATTGGCACAACTATTTCTGATTGAGAAGCAGCGTCACATGCAATATGTCCTGGGAATTGGTGAACATCTTCCACTAATACTGTTGCTTTTTGCTCAGCAGAAGTCCCGCAAACACCTCTTCCAAAAGGTATACGCACACATGCAGGCAACCCTTGGAATGGTCCGAGTACCAGTTCCGTGTTTTCTGTCAAATAAAAGCCTACCCAATTGACGCGATCCATAAATTGATTCAAAAGTGCTGCTGCATTTGATAAGTTTGCAATTGTATTTGATTCGCCTTCAAGAAGAGCTTTTAATTGTTTAATTACCAATTCGTATTGCTGTTCCCGATTGCCTTTGTATGTTTCGACGTTAAACACGTAAATCACCTAACTTTCCTTCTTTTAATCTCATTATTTTAGCAGAATAGAACGAATATGAAAAAGTTTTGTCGACTTTCTTTTAAAGGAATGGCCAATATTATCAAGAAATTTATATAGAGGCTTTTCTTTATCATATATGCTGCACAAAAATAATTATTATTCAAACATATTTTATCATGAATAGCAAGGGAAAAGAGGGGATATGAGTGAAAAGAAATCCGAAGGAAGCGATAGTTGAATCTGCGATTACATTATTCAACAGAAAAGGCTACAATGGGACATCTATTAGGGACATCGCAGGACACGCAAATGTTAATATTGCCAATATTTCCTATTACTTTAATGGCAAGCATGGTTTGCTTGAGTATTGCTTTACCAGTTACTTTGAGAATTATATGGCAGTGCTTGAGGAAGTTTGCCACAGTGATTTTGGCAGTATGTCGGAAAAGCTGAAAACAGTCGTCAAAGAAATTATAGAATTTCAATGGAGAAATTTGCAGCTTACAAGCTTTATACTTCGGGAAGTATCTATTGACTCGCAAGTTGTGAGGGAAATACTGTCTACCTATTATGTAAAGGAACGCTACTATCTCTCAAGCATATTAGAAGAAGGCATAGAAAATAAGGAATTTAAAAAACAATCTGTACAATACAGCATTATTCACTTAAAAAGCTTTCTATCAATGCCTTTTCTAAATGCTTCGTATATACAAGAGGTCCTCCATATATATTTAAATGAATCATATTTCATTAAAAAATACTTAGAGGAAATAGACAAATGGATTGATGAGGTGATTTGCTTTCCGCATCGCTTAACGGTTCCCGGTTAATAATAGATGTCTCCCTTGTCCCAAATCCTTCGCCTGATGGGCATCTGATCCATAAACAAGCGGAATATGCAGATTCATCGCTTCTTTTATCGCCCATTGTGGAGGGTATGTCTCTTCGCATAATGGCTTAAACAAGCCAGCTGCATTATAGTCCAATTCCAGCTCGTATTGTTTAACTTGGCCGAGAACTTCCTTTATGGCAAAAGAAAAATCTTGACTTGAGGGAAATTGCTTTTGAAACTTATGAACGAGCGTCATATGGCCGATTCTTTTCGGTTTAAATGGACCTAAATCGGTAGAGATTGATTTAGAGAGTGTTTTGAAATAGCATTCATAGATGCGGTCGACATGTCCATATGTCTGAATCATTTCTCCGAATATTTCTGGACTGTAGTCAAGGCAATCATATTTTCCGAGAGGATTCTTTAGAAAGTGAACACTCAATACACTATCATCCAAGAATTTACCCCACTCATGCAAGAACTCCCTCGTTCCATCCTCAAACCCCTCGATATAATCAATCTCGAGACCTAGATTAATTTTCAGTTCGCTCCTGTATTGCTCCTTAACTTCTAATACATTTTCGACATAGGAGGGCAGCTGTTTCATTGTCATGCTGCTGTCTTTTGTTGGAGCTGCATCTTCAAACCCTTTCGGCAATGGTGCATGCTCAGTGAACGTAATTTCATCAAACTCTAGGTCTATTGCCCTTTTTATGTATTTCTTTAATTCGTCTTTTGTTCCGTGTGGACAATATGGAGTATGAATATGACCATCTCTTTTATACATGTCTGTCACCCTTTCCGTAATGGCTAAATATATTATACATTTAATGCTCCTGAATATTAGTAAGTAAAGCCCGCTTTTAACGTAAAAAAAACAGGCTGATTTTTATGAAAGAGTAAGTGCCAGCAAAATGAAGGGAGAACCATTGTTTACCTTACGTAAATTCACATTAAAAAAGAGCTGCTTAGAAAATAACAATTTTCTTTAAAAAAATAATAAAATATTAGTCAAAAATTGTCGTTTACATGGTATCATAAATACAAATATATAACCTTTACATATAAATGAATGTTGAAATAAATTTGGTCGGTGTAAGAACAGGGGGCTTCAAATGAACTACATAATTGGAGGAGTAGGCATTTTAATTTGCCTATTTGCAGCAGGCTATTTTATTAGAAGAAAATATTATGGAACAGTGGATGAACTGGAGAGCTGGAAAATCGATATAATGAATCGGCCTGTATTAAATGAGCTTTCCAAAGTGAAAAAGCTCAATATGATTGGGCAAACCGAGGAACTCTTTGAAAAATGGCGGGCTGATTGGGATGGTATTGTAACGGATCAGCTACCGGAACTCGAAGAGCTTTTATTTGATACAGAAGAGGCGATTGATAAATATAAGTTCAGAAAAGCAAAAGAGCTGCAGAAAAGTATCCGTATTAAATTGGAGAAGATGGAGCAGAGCATAGAGACGATGCTTGAGGAACTTAATAATTTAATTGGAAGCGAAGAAAAGAACAGAACGGAAATTGATGTTTTGAAAGAATCCTATCGAGAGAGCAAAAAGACATTGCTTGCACATAGGCACACTTTTGGAGAAACTGAGAGCAAAATAGAGGAAATGCTACAGGAAACGGCAATAAAGCTAAAAGAATACGAAGAAAAGACAAATAATGGCGATTATTTGGAAGCGCGGGAAATTATCCATGCTATCGAAAAGCTAACGGGAGATATCCATTACTTAATTGAAAATGTGCCTCCTCTGATAATCGAGTGTCAGACGAAGCTTCCTGAACAGCTGAATGATTTAAAGGATGGATATGCAGATATGCTTGAGCAAGGCTTCATTCTTGAACATATCCAGCTTGAAGCAGAAGTGAAGGAAATCGAAGTAGAGTTGGAAGAAAGTAACAAACTTCTCGTTGAAGGAAAGATAGAGCAGGTGCAGAATATCATAGCAGAAGTCCAAGAGAAACTGGATCTTTTGTATGATTTGCTTGAAAAAGAAGTGATGGCAAGAAATTACTGGAATAAGAATTTAGACCCTGCTAAAAATATTCTCGAAGAAATCAAGGAAGGGAATTCCAGACTGCAAGTGGAAGTATCTTTGCTTCAGCGAAGCTATAACCTGAATGATGAAGATTTGGAGCTGCAATTCAAACTCGAAAAACGTCTAAAACTATTATATAAACAATATGAG
>JAPSHL010000318.1 GCA_031179905.1 Bacillus sp. (in: firmicutes)
AGATACCCTCTGTTGTAAAGTATCCATCTACTTTTTTAGGTTCTGTTTCTGTTTTTGCAGAAACAAAGTTACCATTCAAGAGTACTGTTAACCCTAGCAAAGCCACTAATAATTTTTACATTGTAATCACCCTTCTTATATAAGTCTTTGATTATTATTGACTTGAAGAGTATTCATATTTGGATAGCTGTAACCCGCTGTCAACCTGCCACTCTGCATATAGAACATCTTTGTAATCATTTATTTGCAGCTTGGATAACTGCAGCATAAGCCAGTTTTCATCAAAGCCTAACTCCTTCAGATTCTGCTTATCCACTTTTCCATCAAGTATGACAGCATAGGCGAGATTGACTTTTTTTTCAGCGATATTTAATTCTTCCTTTGTAGGTGTTGCGTAAGCATGCTTTGGTGCCACACTTATGTTTCCGTCTTGCTCTAAAATTACATACTCCACTTCATATAAAGAAAAATATCCCTGTTTTCTTAATAGATGTTGAAGTTGGTTTAAATCTAAGTGATTTTTCTTTAATTTTTGAAAATCTATCTGACCTTTATTAATTAAAATGGAGGGCTTTCCTTCAAAAAAACTGCGTAAAACTAATGATTTCTGAGTCATAAACTCTACTATATAAATAAGAAGCCCCCAGAGAAAGATGCTGAAAATAATCTCGAAAACGTTTGTACTTTTATCGAATATGGAATCTCCTACAAAATTTCCTAATACCATCCCTGTAATAAAATCAAAAGGAGTTATTTGCGAGAATTGAACCTTTCCAAGTATTTTTAGCATTAAAAGCAGTGTGAAGAACCCGACAGTTAACTCAATCGTAATATCCTTATACATAATCTCAACTAACATCCTTTAACTTCTGTAAATTAGCGCAGAAATAGAAAAAGTACATTAAATAGCCAATGCCTTAAAAAACATTTCTAATCCATATATGTAGGTTGCGGCAAACCGCATAAATTATACAAAAGTTGCCGTTTTAATAGATACATAAAAAAATAATTAAAAATGTTGACGCTTTCAATGATATAAGCTATATTATAACTAAATCAATAATAACTAAACATTAGACATGTGACTGGTAATGCAGGCAGGATCTAAAATGACAAATTTTCATATTTGTCGTTTTAGGTCCTTTTTTATTGCCTTTTTACAGAAAAGCTACTGATCTTGAGAAAGGAGAACGAAGTATGAATTACAAAAATGTTGCTGAGGAAGTTTTAAAGAATATCGGCGGTAAAGAAAACATTTCCCATTTTGAGCATTGCTCGACTAGATTACGTTTTTCTTTATTTGATAACAGCAAAATTAACAAGGAAAAACTAGAAGCCATTTCAGGTGTCTTGGCTGTAAAGATGACCGGCCAATGCCAGGTGGTAATCGGTAATGAAGTCATAGAGGTGTATGATGAAATTGTTAAGCTGATTGGACATGTGGAAAACGAGGGACAATCAATAGAAAAACCGAAGGAAAAACGTAAAATTGGAAGCGTTATCCTTGACTTTATCGTCGGTGTTTTTCAGCCGCTCGTTCCAGCGATTGCTGGCGGCGGAGTACTGAAGTCCTTATTGCTGTTATTAGCACTATTAGGCTGGATTGATTCTAGCGGTCAAACCTATCAAGTGCTGAATATGGTTGGAGATGCACCACTGTATTTTCTCCCAATATTAGTAGCAGTCACCACTGCAAATAAGCTGAAGGTAAATCCGCTTGTGGCACTTTCTGCTGTAGGGGCATTATTATTGCCCAATATGACGGCTTTGATAGGTGAGGGAGCTCAGCTAATCGGCTTTGATGTAAAAAATATCGCTTACGCTTATCAAGTGTTTCCTGCTATTTTAACTGTTATTGTATATGCACAACTAGAGCGTCTATTTACTAGATATTCACCTAAGGCAATCCGCATTTTCTTTGTACCGATGATGTCTTTATTAGTAACGGTACCAATAGCACTTCTAATATTGGGGCCGCTCGGCTTTACTCTTGGTCAAGGCTTCTCTGCCATCATTCTGGCTGTTTTTGAAAAAGTAGGCTGGATTGCTGTAGCTCTACTTGCAACAGTATTGCCGTTTATGGTCGCTACAGGTATGCATAAGGCAATGATTCCATATGCTGTTACAACAATGGGCGAACTTGGCAAAGAAATCCTTTACTTGCCAGCATCGCTTGCCCATAATCTTGCTGAAAGCGGAGCATGTTTTGCAGCTGCCATTAGAATAAAAGACAAGAGGCTTAGATCAACTGCCATTTCAGCTGGTATTTCTGCACTATTCGGTATAACGGAGCCTGCCTTGTATGGGGTAACGCTTCAAAATAAAAAGGTGCTCACTAGTGTAATGATCGGTTCATTCGTTGGCGGTACTTTTATTGGAATCGTTGGACTTCAGGCATTCGTCCTGGTTGGACCTGGTTTAGCCAGTCTGTCGATGTTTATTGCCGAGGACTTGCCCAAGAATATAATCAATGCCATTATCGGTCTTGCGATGTCCTTTGTTATATCCTTTATCGCTGCATTATTGCTCGTAAAAGATCAAGCTGCTGATAAGGTAGAAACAAAAGAGCAAGTTTCCTTAGGCGATGGTGAAGAAGCATGGAAAAGTCCACTTGCAGGAGAGCTGATTCCTCTTGCTGAAGTAAATGATGATGTGTTTTCTTCTAAGGCAATGGGGGATGGTATTGCGATTATACCGGAAAAGGGTGAGTTATATGCTCCAGCTGCTGGGAAAATTACGATGATATTTGATACAAAACATGCAATAGGTATGGAAACTAGCAATGGTTCACAAGTTTTATTCCATGTAGGTATTGATACCGTTCAGCTTGACGGCAAATACTTTGACCCGCAAGTGAAAATTGGCGATGAAGTAGAGGCGGGAGCGTTATTGCTCAGATTTGATTTAGAAAAGATTGTAGAAGCTGGCTATGATCCAGTTACAGTCGCAATTGTTACAAACAAAGAAAAATATAAAATTAAGGTCGCGAGCTTAAGGTATGTCAATAAACAACATACTTTAATGAATGTGACCGGGATAGGAGAATCGATATGAGAAAAGGATTTTCAGAGAATTTTTTATGGGGCGGTGCTATTGCAGCAAATCAGGCAGAAGGAGCATGGAATGTCGATGGTAAAGGAATGTCTGTTGCCGATGTGGCGATGTTTAAATCGAACATAAAACTAGATGACTATGAAGGCCATGTGGCAATATCTTCCGAGTTGATTGAAAAGGCAATGAAGGATGAAGATAGTTCAGCATATCCAAAAAGAAGAGGAATTGATTTTTATCATCACTATAGAGAAGATTTAGCCTTATTTGCAGAGATGGGTTTTAAAGCGTTGCGTGTTTCTATCGCATGGAGCAGAATTTTTCCGAATGGTGAAGAGGAAACACCGAATGAGCTTGGACTCCAATTTTATGACCGATTATTTGCAGAAATGAAAGAACTGGGCATAGAACCGATTGTTACTTTGTCACACTATGAAATGCCTCTTGCCTTAAGTGTTAAATACAATGGCTGGGTAGAAAGAAAGGTAGTCGACTGCTTCGTTAAGTTTGCGAATGTATGCTTTGAGCGTTATAAGGAATATGTCGGTTACTGGCTTACATTTAACGAGATTGACAGTATTTTAAGACATCCATTCACAACAGCAGGGATAAT
>JAPSHL010000319.1 GCA_031179905.1 Bacillus sp. (in: firmicutes)
TTGCCAGGGTTTTTCACTTCTTCTGAAGCAGTTGCAATAACATCGAATCCGATATAAGCAAAGAATACAGTTGCCGCACCCGTAATAACCCCATCGAATCCAAATGGCATGAACGGAGTCCAGTTATCTGGCTTCACATACCAAACACCAACAATAATGAACAATAAGATTACTCCAAGCTTAACGAAAACCATAATATTATTGAATTTAATACTTTCTTTCACACCTTTGGAAACCAATGCAGTTATACCTAAGATGATAAGCATTGCCGGCAGATCGACAATTCCACCTTTATCCAGACCAGGGGCGGATGAAATACTTGCTGGAAGCACTATATTAAAGCCTGCTATTAAAGACTGAAAGTAAGCAGACCATCCTGTCGCTACTGCAGCGATTGCGAGTACATATTCCATCATTAAATCCCAGCCGATTAAAAAGGCAAATAACTCTCCTAATGTTGCATAAGTATAAGTATACACACTTCCTGACAGCGGAACCGCAGAAGAAAATTCAGCATAACAAAAAGCAGCAAGTGCACAGGCAATTCCAGCAAGAACAAAGGACAGAAGAATTGCTGGACCTGCACTTTCTGCAGCAACAACACCTGTTACAACAAAGATACCTGTACCGATAACACAACCGACACCTAAAAAGATGAGATCCATTACTCCCATCGTTCGACTAAGCGATTTATTTTGAGATTGTGAAATCATCGTATTTACTGATTTCCTACGTAAAAGTTGACTCAAAGTTGATCCTCCCAAATGAATTATATTGTTGTTGAAATTTTCAAACAATTATACCTAAAAAATGATATAGTCTATTATTTGTTTAAAATTTCACTTCGATGATTATAAAATCTATTAATGCATACTGTCAATGGCAGATTTTTTGCAATTTTTAAATGTATTAAAAAAATGTTTTAATGCAATAATATTTTTAATTTCTCCTATTATATATATCTGAAAACCCAATATTGATGTTGATAGCACTATGTTGCTATAAACATTTGAAATTCTTGTGAGACATTGCACAATCTGTAATTTATATGCTTTGCTTCTTAACTTTCCCTTAAAAGGATTCTTTATTTTTGCTACCGATTTACTATTTTTCTATAACTTATCCTGCAACCTATTTTTTATCTTTAATTTACAGTTTTTGAACCCCAAAAAAATCCAAATAAAAAGGGGTACCTGATTTGGTACACCCCTAAACTCCTAATTTCTAGGGAAATCTCTTGGAATGGAGAACCCTCTGCCAATAATATCTGACGCATTCAAGAATATAACAAAGGAATTATTGTCACTTCTTTGAATTAGTTCTTTTAAATAAACTGCCTCTGATTGTTCGACAACACTGAACAGCAATGCCTTCTTTTGATTGCTGTATCCCCCTTCCGACCAAACTTTCGTGAACCCTCTGTCAATTTCATTTCGGATTAAATCTGTAATTTTCTGTTCGTTTTCCGTCACGATTAAGACAAGCTTAGAAGTGGATGAACGAAGCTGAACAACGTCAATTGATTTTCCAATAATGAACATGGCAATCATTCCATATAGGGCCCTTTCAAAGTCAAAAACGAACATGGCTACTATTACGATACAGCCGTCAATGAGAAATTGGGAATAACCGCTGGATAAACCGGTATATTTTTTAATAAGTTGACCGATTATTGTAGTTCCGCCTGTAGAGCCTTTGCCTCGAAATACGAGACCAATCCCGATTCCGCTTAAAATCCCTCCGTAAATTGCGGCTAACAATGGATCTTCAACAGTAAATGGTAAATAAGAAGTCATCCATATAAAAGTAGGCAGCAGCATTGTCCCTACAAAAGTCCGAATGCTGAAATCTTTGCCCAGCAGGAAATATCCAATCATAAATGTAGGAATATTAATTCCCCACTGAACAAATGCTGGACTCCAGCCATTCAGTTTGTTTAATATAATGCTGATTCCTGCTACTCCTCCTGCTGTGATGGAAGCCGGCAATAGAAAAATATTAAACGCCAAACTTACTAAAAAGGTACCGATGATAATTAAGCTATAAGAACGAAATTCTTGCTGTCTTTGCATGTTTGTAAAATCCTTTCTGTTACTGAATATAAGCATTAATAATAAACGAACTATACCTTCTTTGACAATAGTTAAAAAATATGTCAGTAAATATACCAAATTACTGGACAATTTAGAATAGTACCAAAAACAAATAAAATCCTCTGTTGACTGATTTCAAAATTAATTATAAAATGGAGAAAATTAAGAAAACGAAACGCTAGGATTGGGAGTATTAAGGGATATTTATTGCTTAGAGAGCTGTCGGCTGGTGAAAGACAGTCAATAAACTCCCCCAACTCGCCCAGGAGTGGTAAGGCTGAGATGTAAGTCTTAACGGCTGACTTCCGTAATCAAGTCGTAAAGTGGGTCTGTCTTCTTTTCGGCAGATCAAAAAGAGTGGTACCACGAAGGCAAAGCCTGTCGTCTCTTATAGAGATGACAGGCTTTTTTTATTTTCTCACAGAGATTTTCTCTAGTAAATTAATTCAAAAAGGTGGTTAGCAGTGATGAAAAATATCGAAAAATATTCCAGAGGTTATTTTACCCCTCCAGTAACAAGTTTGAAGTGGACAGAGAAGGAGTATATTGAGGAAGCTCCAACATGGTGCAGTGTGGATCTACGTGATGGAAACCAGGCTCTTGTCGTGCCAATGAGCTTAGAAGAAAAACTGGAATATTTTCAATTGCTATTGGAAGTAGGCTTCAAAGAAATAGAGGTCGGCTTTCCCGCAGCATCTGATACAGAATACGCCTTTTTGCGCACATTGATCGAACAAGACTTAATCCCAGAGGATGTCACAATCCAAGTGCTTACACAGTCTAGGGAACATATTATTAAGAAGACCTTTGAATCGTTAGAAGGAGTTAATAAAGCTGTTGTGCATCTGTATAATTCCACTTCCGTTGCACAGCGGGAACAGGTTTTCCAAAAAACAGAGGAAGAAATCATAGATATTGCCGTTACTGGTGCTAAGCTTTTGAAAAAATATGCTGCTGAAACAGAGGGCAATTTCAAGTTTCAGTATTCTCCTGAAAGTTTCACAGGAACAGAGATCGAATTTGCACTTACTATTTGCAACAGTGTATTGGATATATGGCAGCCAACAGCTGAAAACAAAGTCATCATCAACCTGCCTGCAACTGTTTCAATGTCCATGCCCCATGTGTATGCAAGCCAAATCGAGTACATGAGTGAACATTTAAGCTTTCGAGACAATGTGATATTATCTCTTCATCCACATAATGATAGAGGAACAGGCGTTGCAGATGCTGAGCTTGGGATGCTTGCAGGAGCACAAAGAGTGGAAGGCACATTGTTCGGCAATGGCGAAAGAACAGGAAATGTCGACATTGTCACATTGGCTTTGAACATGTATTCTCATGGTGTAGACCCGAAGCTGAATTTCACTAACATTCCTGGCATTCTAGAAAAGTATGAAAAACTGACAAGAATGAGAGTTCATGAAAGACATCCATACGGGGGCGAGCTTGTCTTCACTGCTTTCTCAGGCTCTCATCAGGATGCTATAGCAAAAGGCATGAAATGGCGTGAAGAAAAGGAACGCGATTATTGGACAGTACCTTATCTTTTAATCGATCCAAAGGATA
>JAPSHL010000086.1 GCA_031179905.1 Bacillus sp. (in: firmicutes)
TAAACAGCGTGCTGGAACTGCTTCGAATAACCTGTCAAGAGTGAAAACGCCTTCATTCTTGACGAGTTCATGATTATGATTATGATATAAAAGTGACATCCCTGCAGCAGCAATCATCTGACCTGCTTGCTGCATTTTCTCCGCAAATTCATCCCACTCTTGCGTTGTATTAAAGCTTGCCCACGGACAGACAATATATTTATTACCAAGCTCCTGCTCGAATTCTATCACTTTATCTGTGTCTTGCAATATTTCCTCCATACTAATATGCGAACCGGCAACTTTTAACCTTAACTCATTTAACTTTGCTTTTAACTCTTTAGCATTTTTCCCATAATAACCTGCAAATTCCACACCATCATAGCCCATGCTTGCCACTTTTTCCAACGTTTTATAAAAGTCCTTTTCAACATCCTCTTTTACACTCCATAATTGCAGTGCGATTGGCATTTTCATAGTAATCTCTCCTCTTTCATCTTTTGGATAAAATACTTTAAAGCTACTGTAACTATTCAAAAGTATAATTCTTCCTTCCTGCCTATATTATCTAATATTATGAAAAGAGTTGTAAAAGTTTAAAAAATTTTCATTAATTATTCATAGATTGGAAGTAATATAAGCTAAAAGGTTCTCTATTGCGTAGTAATTACTAAAGGGGAATAAATGATTGGATGATGAAAGCGATTATAAAGAAAAAATACTTAATAAATTACATATCAAAATTAATAACCTCCGTTACCAGCTATAAGAAGAAGCGGCAAAGGAAGGTTTGGAAGATCCTGTTGTTCTAAAAGTTAACCAAGAACTAGATGTTTATATCGTAAAGTACCAGCAGGTTCTGCAGTATTGATAAAAGAAAATGATAACCTCCTTTTCCCATGAAAAAGGAGGTTAAATCAGTTTACTGTTCTGTTGCGCCGTTTTCCTCCCAATATAATTTTGAGAAAACGTCAGCAAATGCTTCAATTGTGCGATTCAATTCCTCTTGGTTATTATCAACACCGCCTACCTCCAGGAGGATGGCCCGGTCTGAATAGTTTTGGTTGTAGATACCGTTGCCTTGATCCTGTCCTTTCGCAAACACTCCTCTGCTAATACCAGGATATTTTTCTTTAAGTGCATTATGCAATTTAGTAGCAAAAGCATGATTCTTTTCGTAACCTTCATATCCTTCACCTACTACAAAAGCAATTTTCGCATAAGATTTATCATTGATTGTTGCTGTAGTCTTCTTTTTACGAGCTGAGTCCCTGTGAATATCGATTAAATACTTAAGATCCTTATTGTCCGATATAGCTGCTTCCACTACTTCGGCAGATGCATTATACGAAGCTGTATATTGCCACTTCCGGTCTAACAGCCTCTGATTCATATTTGTTTTATCATGCTGAACACCTATCCCGTCATTTTGCAGAAGGCTTGTCAATTTAGTACCAAGGCTGACAACATTAACACGTTCATCCGCACTGATTGCATCGTCTGGATCTTCGGCATTTTTCAGTAGTGGCAAATATGATTCTAGGTTATGTGTTTGATAGACAAGGACACGCTTTTCTGTAGAAGTATGATTTGTATTATTGTCTTCTGATTTTGGAGTGTCTTCTGTAATTTTTTCTTCATCTGCTTCCTTTGGATTTTTCAATATTTCATCAGAAGGTGTTGATTCATATGGTAATTGGGCAATGGTTGTCCCTTCTTCGGCAACAATTATTTTTGTATGATAAAAGCTTAGTTGAGGCAACTCTCTTCCTAGAAGTGTTCTTGTATCATCAAGGCTGATATTTGTGGCTACCTGAAAGAAAAGGCTCGATAAAGAAATGGGGCTCCCTTCCTTCGGAAAGTAGTGATTTTCAAAGTTAAATAACTGGGAGTATAAATTTGTGGCATCGAC
This sequence comes from Bacillus sp. (in: firmicutes), assembly GCA_031179905.1. Lineage (GTDB taxonomy): Bacteria > Bacillota > Bacilli > Bacillales > Cytobacillaceae > Niallia. Next base: position 1,892 of record JAPSHL010000086.1, read on the forward strand.
TTTATCCAGCGCCTCTCTTATATAATCAGAGGAAAATTTTTGGGACACAAATGAAGTCGTTGCACCAGAAATTAATATAAAAACAAGGATGACTCCCAAAATAGTAGTATAAATGTATTGGAAATAGTATTTTAATTTTGATATGTGCATAGGTCGTCTCCTTTCTCTCTAAAATTTATATTCTTTTTGGAAGAGATTTAGAAGGACGAATTTTTTTATTCTATTACTAGGTTTTGTTTTCTTGTTATTATTTGAGTGCGTAAAATTTATATAAATGTTTAAAAAAACGTATGTAAGTTTCCACTCACATACGCTAAAAATTTATTTTATTTAAAGGAGAACAGCAGCTCCGTTTCGCAGATCAATTCCCCGCGTACTGTTGCGATTCCTTTTGCTTTTGCGATCGTATTTTTGACCTTTGTAACGAAAACCTCCATACACAGTTCATCACCTGGAAAAACAGGTCTTCTTATTTTACAGTCATTTATTTTAGCAAGAAGCGCCCACTTGCCTTCATGTTTTTTTTCACTGTGTATGGCTACTGCTGTTACTTGTGCAATTGCTTCTATGATTAACACTCCCGGCAGGATGGGACTTTTTGGGTTTTGTCCTGTCGCAAAAGTGTCCTCCTTGCTGATTTGCTTAACGCCGACTGCCATTTTTCCAGCCTTCAGCTCCAATATTTCATCGACAAGCGGCAGTGGATAACGGTTTAAAATATCTTTCACAATCGCTAAATCAATCATTGTTTTTTTCCTTTTGCATCAAGCTGTTTTTGCAGACTTGCCATAACATCAGTCATTTCCTGAGTCAGCTCGGCAACGTCTTTTCTCGTCCCGTCTTCCTTTTGCAGTAATATTGGATCTCCAAACATTACTCTAATTTTATTCCCTTTCAGAAGTCCCTTAATATCTGTTGGACCGCTGTATGCTGCTGGCACAATCGGCACTTTAGCGAGGTTGGCAATAGTTGCAGCTCCTCTTTTCAATGGAACATCCTCTGACGTTCTTGTTCCGCTTGGAAAGATCCCAACGATTTTCTTTTCTTTAAGCAGTTTGACAGGCGTCTTAATGCTGCTCGGTCCCGGATTTTCTCTATCTACCGGGAAGGCATTAATGCTGTTTAGAAACTTTGCTGCATTTGGCTTGGAGAACAGTTCTTTTTTTGCCATAAAGTGTATATGTTTCGGCAAAAGGGACGTGCCAAGTGCCACAACATCAATCCAGCCAATATGAGAACAAGCAACTACATAACCTGTGTCTGTTGGCAATTTGTCTTTATTGATCGCTTCACTCCGTCCAAATATCTTCAAAATAATATTGGCTAAATTAGCTGTGAATGTATACATGTTATTACTCCTTTATGTAAAAATACAACGTATTATTTATGATTATTATAACATCTGCTCTTAGTACTAGATACTATATTTTTCTATACGTTTAATTATATACTATCTAACTGAAAAAGAGTAGTCTCTTCTATACACAAAAGGAGCTTTATAAAAGCCCCTTTTTAGTGATTATTTCAAGAAATCCTTATTGATAAAATTATCCTTGATTACTGTTTCCTCAATATTGCCTTTTGTGACTGCTACTGGATCAAGAAGGATGGCTGGAACGTCGATTTTTCCATTGTTCACAGCTGCAGTTGTTTCAACCTTTTCTTGATTTCCAACCTTCATGGCGATGTTTGCAGCATTTTCGGCAATTGCCTGAATCGGTTTATAGACAGTCATTGTTTGCGTTCCGGCAAGTATACGTTTAATCCCATCTACCTCTGCATCTTGACCTGAAACTGGAACTGATAAATCGCTTGCCTTTAATGCATTAATAACACCGCCGGAAGTGCCGTCGTTTGCTGCAATCACTGCCTGGATATCATTGTTATTGTCTTTTAATGCTTGCTTCATATTACTCTCAGCAATTTCTGGCTTCCATTCTTCTGTGTATTTATCAAACACTAGCTTAATTTGACCTTTATCCATATAAGGCTGGAGAACTTCCATTGCACCTTCTCTGAATAGAACTGCGTTATTATCTGTCTCTGCTCCACCAATATAAGCGAAGTTACCTTTATCCTGCTTTTTTAGAATTTCTTGTGCCTGCAGTTGACCTACTTTTTTATTATCATAGGAAATATAGTAATCTACATCTGCATTTTTAATTAACCGGTCATAAGAAATAACCTTAACATCAGCTTTATGAGCAATTTCAACAATCTCTGCGGATACTTCCGCATTATGAGGAACAATAACTAAGACGTCAACACCTTCTGCAATTAACAGCTCTGCCTGTTTAATTTGCACACTGTCTATGCCGTTTGCAGCAAGAGTTTTCACTTCACCGCCAAGCTCCTTAACTGTCGTTTCAAAAGCATCTTTATCTTTATACCAGCGTTCTTCTGCGAGAGTGTCGAGTGAGAAGCCAACATAAACTTTATTGTCATCTTGTGCAAGCTTTAGCTTTGTGTCTGCATCTTTGACTGTAGTTTGAGAGCAGGCAGACAAAAGGGAAATGCTTAAAATGATTGCTCCTGTTAATAGTTTTTTACGCATGTCCCTTATCTCCCTTCTCGAGTTCAAATTTTTGGATCATACCGTTCATGTCATCCACCATTTGGGTGATTTCTTTGAAGTTGGCATTAATGCTTGCCATCATGTCGTTTTGCTGCATCATAGAAGCGGATACTTCTTCAAATGACGCTGCTGATTCTTCAGACACAGCCGCGATCTGTTCAACAGATGTGCTTATGTCTGTGCTTTTCTTTGTAAAATTCTTAATAATTTCTGATATGTTCATCGATTTATCTGTTAAATTACCAATGTCCTCCATTATTTCGTTAAAAGAGCTTTCCGTTAATTTAATCTGTTCAGCACCTTTGTTTACTTCCTCATAGCCCTTTTCGAGCTGAGTAAGAGATTCAATACTGTTTTCTCTGATAGCTGTCACTAATTTCGTAATATCGTTGATGGAGTCAGAGGTTTGTACAGCTAGTTTACGCACTTCCTCTGCAACAACAGAAAATCCTTTACCGGCTTCGCCTGCTCTGGCTGCTTCGATTGAAGCATTCAAAGAAAGCAAATTTGTTTGTTCTGCGATGGATCTTATAAAAGTAACAAGTTCGGTAATATTGGCTGTATTGCTTTCAAGCTCTTTCATTTTTTTGACACTGCTTGTTACAACTGTGTTAATCGTATCCATTTGTTCAAGGGATAGATGCATCAGTCTGCTTCCCTCTTTACTTGAAGTCGTCACTGCAGCAGATGTTTTCACTAATTCTTTCGCATTATCATCAGCTTTGGCAATTTGCTGATTGAAATCTTGCATGTTCGCAGCAATAGTAGTGGCTGCGTCAGCCTGAACATTTACCCCTTCCACAAGCTCCATAACAGTGGTGGAAATTGTATCAATCGTTCCGCTCACTTCACCTGCTGCCTCAGACACTTCCACACTTCGAGAATCAAGAGATGCAGACATCGTTGAAATGCCATTTATCGTTTCTTTTAAGCTGACGCCCATTTTATTAATCGATTTAGACAATTGTCCTATTTCATCGCTAGAATCTTCATCAAGAGGCGCAACATCAAGCTTTCCATTTGCAATGGAATCGCTTACCTTTATTACATACTTTAATTTCTTCTGTACCCTTCTTGAGATAAAGATCAAAATAGCACTGGAAATTACAATGGACAATACAGTCAATATCCCGACAAGCAAGCTTGTTCTGCTTACAAGAGATTTCGATGCTGCAATCGATTGATTATTTTCTGCAGCGACCAGTTCATTCAGCTGTTCTCCTTCGTCTGTTACCTTTACCTTCAACGCACTGATTTCCTTTTCCAGCTCTTTATATGCTGTAGTATTAAAGTCTTTCACGTTTGGAACAACGGAGTTAAAAAATATTTCATCGATTTTTTGATTGTTTTCAATCAACTGTAAATATATTTTTTTGGCTTCTTCGCCTTCTATACTTTTTTCTACTTTTAAGGCAGTAGTTGTGAACTTTTTACTTAATTCTAAGTACTCATCGAGTTTTTCATCATTTGCATCAAGAAAATACAATGGTATTTGTGTATTTTTCTCTTGAAAAAGCGCTACCAACTCCATCGTATTGATATTTAGCTGGTTTTTACTGCTCACTTCATCATTGTTTTTGGACATCTTGTTTAAAGATACATAGGTAATTGCAATAGAAATGATGAATAGTATGAGTGTCAACAAAAACACAATTCCATATTTGTATCCTATTTTAAGATTTTTAAACTTATATTTTTCTATCAAAAAGAGTCCCTCCTATCTCTAAGTTAAATATCGACAGCGATAAACAAATGTTTAAGAGTCACTGAAAAATATTTTTCTTCTAGAATTCAATTAAAAAAAGTTAGACAAAAAAAAGGATTCTATCAATAGAATCCTTTCGTATATCTAAGTTTTCGCTATCCTAATATCTCTGTTGATTTGAATCCACAGCATGAACAAGAACCCAAATAATCAAAACATTTGTTTATTCAGCCAATGGACTGTCTTTTTGATCAGTTCCTCATAATGGATGGAAGAAGAAAAAGTATGTTCGCCATTTTCAATAATAGCGGCTTCAACCGTTCCTTCTGGCCGTTGCTCATAGTTTCGTTTATATTCTTTTAAATAATCATGGGGAATATCCGAATCACCATTGCCATGAAGAAGAAGGACATCGCCTTTAAATTTGCTGCACTCACTCAAAGGCTGATATTCTTTCATTGACTGAAAGAAATAACCTGAAAGTGGATATCCATAAAAATCGACTGTCTCCGAATCTGTTAATCTAGAAACTTTATCAGCTCCGACTATTTTCGCCAAATCCTTATAAGGATTTCCGACTGCTGCCCACTGAATTAGCTTACTTACCCTGTCATCTCTGTTCGCTTGCAGGAGTGTTACAGCCCCCCCTAAACTATGGCCAAGGAGTATTATTTCGTCTGTCTCCTCTTGTCTGCATGCATAGTCAATGACTGTTTTCGTTTGAGCGATAAGGTCACTTAAACCAAAACTGCCGTATTCTCCGCTGCTTTCCCCGCAGCCTGCATAATCAAATCGGTAAACAATATAACCACTTTTCACAAGCTCCGCTGCTGATTTTACAAACAGACGATCCACTCCGATTCGGCTCCCAATTAAGCCATGGCAGATCAGAATAATATGACCATTTTTATTTACTCCATTTCCTGGATAGTCGATGGAAAGTGCAAGTTCTTCCTGCTTCCACATTAGCCTTTGATGTATTGTCATTCGTTTACCTCCATAATCCCCTTAAATAAACTTTTCTTACAGGTTTACTTGGTTTTATAAATACGTTTTTGTCTTATTCTTTATATTATAGAGGGAAAACTGTTTTTTTGTCAAAAAGAATTAAAAAAACTGACATGACATTTACTCTATGAAATAATAAGTAATAGAGTCTTTTAGCTAAGGAGGAATTATGCAGTATTATACCGATTATCATCATCATTCTAATCATTCCTTTGATTCAAAGGCTGATATGGAGGAAATATGTAGAAAAGCGATTGCTAATGGCGTTCAGGAAATTTGTTTTACAGAACATTTTTCCGTCAATCCAAACGCCCCAACATATGGGCATATGGTCTGGGATAAGTATTTAAGCGATATTAATAGATGCCGTAATACTTTTAAAGGAAAGCTCAAAATAAAACTTGGCATCGAATTATGTGAACCACATCAAATGATGGACAGTTATCATAAAGAGCTGTCACCTATTCCTTTTGATTTTATTTTGGGGTCTGTCCATAACTTAGGAGGAACGACACTAAGAAAATATATGAATGCACATCCAGATAGGGATATTTATGAAGACTATTTCCTTGAATTAAAAAAAATGGTTACAAAAGCTGATATGGATATCATCGCCCATTTTGACTTAATGAAGCGTTACGCTTTTTCTACAAAGGGATTATATGACTTTACCAAACACAAAGACTTAATAGCAGAAATATTGACAATCGCCATCAACAGAGAAATCGGTCTGGAAATCAATACTTCCGGCTTGCGAACAAGCCTTGGATTATCGATGCCGTATGATGATATATTAAGACTGTACAAAGATTTAGGCGGACAGCTGCTGACAATTGGATCTGATTCACATCATGCTGAAACAGCAGGAGCAGGTTTTAAAGACGGCATCGAGCTTGCAAAGGCATGTGGATTTACTCATATTTATACTTATGATTTACGGCAGCACACTGCTGTTAAAATTGTATAACTAAAGACTGTTAATTAGAGCGATGAATAAATGGTACAAATCAGAAGTGATTTTGTACCTCTTTTTGTATAAATTAACAACGTTTTCTTAGTCTTTGTAAATAGGCAGTATTATCTTACAGGAGATGATTTCACTATGAGTAAGTATAATAGCTTGGATTTTAATTGGATTGGATGCAAAGAAAATTTCGTAGATAAACCAGATATTATCAAACTTAATTCGCTTGTTATCGGTCGATATGGTGGTAATTCCAATGCAGGTCAATTTACAAATGAAGATGGATGTTTAGTATGGATTAATGACCAGGAAGATTGGGAATTTATAATTCTTTTGGATGCACATAATACGTCAGAAAGTGCTGAAATCCTTATTAAACATATAAATAAGGAAAAATCCTCCCTAACACAAATATTGTCTTTACCGACTAACCATCAAACTTTTAAAAAACTTGAAGGAAAGATACTAAAGATCTTTATGGCTGAGGAGTTCTTGTCAGCTTGTCGAAAAATTAGAGGCGAAACAGCATGTTTAATTGTCGTTAGAAAAGAAAAGTATGTTTGGTGGTTTTCAGTTGGAGACTGTGTTTTTTATTTATTTCACCAAGAACTAGCTGCTCTTGGACAGTATCAAATAAATCAAAGGCATTTTTATGAATGGATAGGTCAAGTCAATACATTCGAACAAGCTGTACCTTGTTACAGTGTTGGAGTAAAAGAGTTAAGAAAAGGAGGAAATCGTCTTTTTGTAACGACAGATGGTATTCTTGAATGTCCGAACAATCCATATCCTCATCCTCAAGATATATTTAAGTCCTTTCATGATTGTAATGATGAAGAAGGCGTAAGATCTATTTTAAGCAATTTAAAGAAGAATAATATTCGAGACAGTACCACAATTATTACTTGGAAAGTATCTGTTTCAAAAAATGCCGCTGTACCTAGTGATCAATAAGGACAATTTCTTTTTTGTATTAAAAAGAGGTGCAATTTTTGCACCTCTTCCTACAGCCTCCTATATACAGAAGCTGGTAATTTCTTATAAGTAAGAAACAATTAATTCACTGTTTCCTTCCAGCTCAAAGCTATCAAAGCCGCTAGGAAGCAGGAAGTGATCGCCTTTTTTAAACGAATATACACTAGAATCTTCCTTTATGCTGCCTTCCCCTTCAATGACACTGCATAGAAGAAACGGTTTTGTTTGACTGATTATGCTGGAACCTTGAATATCCCATTTCTCAACAGTAAAGTAGTCACATTCAATAAAGGTTGTTGCAGTTAAGTCACCAGTTGTTTCGACTTTCACATCATACTCGTCCGCCTTGTGTGGAACTGTCGTAACTGCAACTGACTGGTTAACATGCAGCTCTCTTGTATTGCCGTTTGCATCCTTCCTGTCATAATCGTATACGCGATATGTTGTATCCGAATTTTGCTGCGTTTCCAGGATGATAATGCCTTCGCCAATCGCGTGAATTGTCCCGCTTGGCACAAAAAAGAAATCACCTTTTTTAACTGGAACTTTATTCAGTAGCTCGGTCCATTTATTTTCAGTGATCATGCTGGCCAATTCTTCTTTAGTTTGGGCATGGTGACCAAAAATGATTTCAGCACCTTCCTTGCAGTCCACAATATACCAGCATTCCGTTTTTCCTAATTCACCATTTTCATGAACTTTTGCATACTCATCATTTGGATGCACCTGTACAGATAAATCTTGGTTGGCATCCAAAATTTTTGTCAGTAAAGGAAAACGATCACCTTCGGCATTCCCAAATAACTCGCGGTTATGTTCCCATAATTCTCCCAAAGTTTTACCGGCAAACTTGCCGTTCTTAACGACGCTTTGTCCGTTTGGATGAGCAGAAAAAGCCCAGCATTCTCCTGTTGTATCTGATGGTATATCGTAGCCGAAACTGCGAAGCTCCGTTCCTCCCCATATACGGTCCATAAAGATTGGATTAAAAAATAGAGGTTCAAAATTCATATAGTTAGTGCTCCTTTAAATGTTTGTTTACCAGATTTATTCTACCATATTATGGGGCGATTATTATCTATTTTCAAAATAAGAAAACAAAAAAGGCAGGATTAACATCCTACCATGCTTCCGAGTTTTTTTTCAGCTCTTTTTTCTTTTTTTACAGTGGTTAAAGTATATGATTCATTTTCACTATCACGACGCAACAGCTTCTCTTTTTGCTCTTCTGTTGAATTTTTGCAGTTAATTGCCGTGCGAACCGCCAGCTTTTGAACGTATTTCTCCCAATCTGCTTGATTCATAGTTGCAGCTTTTTCGACACTTGAAGTTAATGCCTTCTGCACAACAAGCTCAGCTAATTGTTGGTGCTTGACGATACAGAAGACAGAGCGGAAAAGCTTCTGTGCAAAGACTGCAATATATGCATTATTTATGTAATTGTCAGTCATTTGCACCTCTGCCTTTCCTATTGTCTATTATTTTCCGAGACTATTTTTAATACTTTCTGGTAAGTTTTCTTCCGTAATGAAATTTACTTCCATTTCATATTGATATTTTGTCTTGACATATACGGCATATTTTTCTACATCATAGGTATAATATGAAATCATTTCATTTCGCAAATCTTTGTTGGTAACTTCCACTTTATTGGGAAGCTTATCAACTTTTTCTTCGATTTCTTCAGAATAATAATCACCAGGAGCATCAATTCCTAAATCACTTGCTTTAAAGACAACAACTTTTTCAATATATTCTGGTTTTATAGTCAGTCTATTTTGATATTCATGCTCTTTCAACCATGCAATCGTATGGGTATCCTTTGCTGTTATAAAACTATCATAATAATTATAATTATGACCTTTACCATCCTTTTTTCTGATGGAGATGTCTGCTGAAGAGATGTATCTAGCTGTCATATCCTCATATAAATTGTTCTGCTTGTCAGAAGTTAATGCAGCCAAAAAGCTTTTTCGTTCTTCTGGATCCGTAATCGTGAGACTATTTCCTTCATAAGGAAACTCGATAGTAACCCCTAAAATATTCGTTTGTGACTCAAAATCATAAAGTAACTGCTTATACTCCTTAGATTCATAAATCGGCTTAAGCCACTTTTTATATTCGTCTCGGACAATAGTGTAAGTTCTTGTCACTTTCTTATTATTGTTGAGCTTATATTCTATTGTCAGCGGAATTACACCATCAGCATATACATCTATCGTATTTTGTGTTTGAATCAATTCACGATGCATTTCTATAACTTTTTCAATGTTTTCTGAAGAAGACAGCTCCTTCATTGCCTCATCTTCATACGTCAAGCTGTCATTTAAAGAAACGCTTTTAATGACATTCAGTTCTGGAATGTTTTGTTCGTACTTGTTAATTAAAAATGGTGAAACTCCTGCGACAATTACTACAGCAATAAGGAAATAAGCATATCCCTTTAAGCGATTGAATACTCGCCATGATTTTTGGATAAACATTTCACCAATTAAATAGCCGATAATAGAGCCAATTAAGAGGCCGAATAAGTGAAAAGCAAGTCCTTTATGCATTACCTGGAAATAAAGTCCTGCCAAAAGCATGAAGCAAATTGTGACTGTATACTTAAACAATCCTCTTAAGTTGCGAATTGTTAACGTCTGATATACTGCTTCAGCATTGCGTCTTTTATAAAGAAGCATTGCTGCCACATAAAAAATGACTGATACTACAATATAACCTATACAAACCTTTAAACCTGAGTAATTGCTGTAGATAATGACTGGAGCCATAATCGGCGACAGATATATTAATTTGTCAGAGATATATTTGTCAGCAGGAAAACCGTACACATAGGTACTGAAGTTATAAAAAAGCATAAAAATAACTCCTGCTGGAAATAACAGAAAAAGAGCTGTAAACAATCCTTGAGTAATTGATAAACCTGTAAGCATGCCGACAAAGATACACGCAAAATAAATAACCGAGGTATAAACTATAAACATGCCAATCCAGCTGAAAATACTTTTAATGGAAATGAATATTTCCAAATCAAAAAGCGAATAAGCTGCCATCAGAATCAAACCATTAAGGATAATTGGCAAAATTAATACCACAAAACCGTTCCAAGTGAAGAAATGAAATAGGAACTTTCTGCTCACAGGCAAACTGTGCATTAAATCACTAAATGCTTTATTCTGTATATAACGGAACAGAAAAATGCCAAGCAAAATAGGAGTCAACAATAAGACACCCATTTGTATCTCTGGAATGACATCGAAAATCTGTTGAAATACTAAATTATTTCCCCACTCCCTGTAGTCCTTTTTGTCTAAGAGAACTAAATGCATTGGTAATGCAAAAAACAAAACTAAGAAGGAAAGAATGCCAATCCAGCCGACATTTCGAAAGATTAATAGATATAATTGCTTATAATATAAAGGTTTCTTTGATGGCATAATCTAATTCCTCCATTTGATAAATAAAAATCTCTTCTAATGTTAGAGGTAAGATATCCAGCAATAAAGGTGATAAAAGTTCAATCTGTTTCATAATTGTTTCTCTATCTCCTTTAACGATGAGCATGCTGACACTTCCACGCTGTTCTAAATGAACAATGTCTAAAGAATCCTTTAACTGTTCCACTGTCCCTTGTTCAGAAAAAGCGACTTGGATTTTGTGATAATCCAGCTTTATATCATCAATATCATTTTCAACCAAGCATTTCCCTTTGTGGATAATGCTGATATGATCACATAAATCTTCCACTTCTGAGAGATTATGTGATGAAATGATGACAGTCATTTCATTTTCTGCTACTTGGTTTACGATCAGTTTCTTCACTTTTGAGCGAATAACAGGGTCCAAGCCGTCAAAAGGCTCATCTAATATTAAAATTTCCGGCTGTGTGGAGAATGCAAGCCAAAAAGCAATTTGCCTTTGCACCCCTTTGGAAAAATGATGAATTTTTTTATTTTTGTCTATGCCAAGCTGATCTCCCATCTTATTGAATAATTCATCGCTCCAATTCGAGTACTGTTCCTTGTAAAAATAAGCCATTTGTTTTGTCGTATAATGAGGTAAAAATGACGGATAGTCGGCAATAAAGAACATCTTCTGTTTAAGGGAAGTATTTTCGAATACCTTCTCTCCTTCTACTGTTACCGTTCCTGCTTCCTGCTTATAAATTCCTGCAATCATTTTTAAAATCGTTGTTTTTCCTGCCCCGTTAGAACCAAGCAGTCCATAAATGCTTCCTTTACGTATATTCAAACTCATATGGTCGAGAATGATATCCTTATCCATGCGCTTTACGACTTGTTTTAATTGAATCATCGGCATAATTCCCTCCCCATTAATTAAGCAGTTTTTTGAAATGCAAAAGCAAAT
>JAPSHL010000087.1 GCA_031179905.1 Bacillus sp. (in: firmicutes)
TGGCAATCCTCTCGAGCTTCCGCAGTGCTGCTTCCTTATTTGCAATTTTGGAAAATTGCTTATATGTCATTGTTTGAGATGGTGATGCATTTTTGAGATTTTCACTCATCGCAACATAACCTAGTTTAAATATAGTCAATTGGCTAACATCCTTCCTTATAAGCCTTTTGGTTAGTATGCACAAGAAAAAACATAAAAAACCCCTGTGAATTTTACTTCACAGGGGTTGCTTATTATCTGTATGAATTAGATTTAGAATAGCTGCTGCTGGATTGACCTGATCTTTTGTTGCTGTAGCCTTGTCTTTGGCGAGAATTAGAACTAGAGTTAGAGTTGTAGCTCTTCTTGCCTTTATAGCTACCGCCGCTATTGTTCCGTTCATTAAACTTGCGATCACGTCTTTGTGGAAGCGGCTTTTCTTCAGTTAATCTAACTGGAGTTGTATCCGGCTCTTTTGTCATCATTTTTAAAATAGCAGCTACAACTGTAGAAGCATCTTTTTGTCCTAACAGTTCGTCTGCAGCAGATTTATATGAATCAAGATTATTCTCATCAATCGTCTGCATGATTTTTTCCATTACGGCTTTCTGCTGGCCCTCAAGTGCTTGATCAACTGTAGGCGGAATCAATTTCTCCATTTTTTTGTTTGTCACTTTTTCTACAACTTGAAGATATGATCTTTCACGGTACGTGATAAACGTAATCGCCATTCCTTCTTTACCAGCTCTTCCTGTTCTTCCGATACGGTGTACATAACTTTCTGGATCTTGCGGGATATCGAAATTATAAACATGTGTAACTCCCGAAATATCCAATCCGCGTGCAGCTACATCTGTAGCTACAAGGACATCGATTGCACCCTCCTTAAACTTACGCAAAACAGACATACGCTTTGCTTGGCTAAGGTCGCCATGAATGCCTTCTGCTGTATAACCACGCAGGTTCAAAGCTTCTGACAATTCATCAACACGTCGTTTTGTGCGTCCGAAGATGATTGCCAGTTCCGGTGATTGTATATCCAATAATCTTGTTAAGATATCGAACTTTGTTTTTTCTTGTGTTTCTACGTAAAATTGTTCAATAAGCGGAGTAGTCATTTCTTTTGCTTTTACCTTGACTACTTGAGGCTCCTTCATGAAGCGTTCTGCCATTCTTCTGATTTGCGGAGGCATTGTAGCAGAAAATAACAGCGTTTGTCTTTCTTCTGGAATTTTAGACAGGATAGTTTCAATATCATCAATGAATCCCATGTTCAGCATTTCATCTGCTTCATCCAAAATAACAGTAGAAACATTATCTAAGCGAAGTGTTTTTCTGTTGATATGATCTAGTATCCGCCCTGGAGTCCCAACAATGATATGCGGATTCTTCTTAAGTGCACGGATTTGGCGGTTAATATCTTGGCCTCCGAAGATCGACAATACTCTTGTACGTCTTCCGTAACCAATTTTGTATAACTCTTCTGATACTTGTATCGCCAATTCACGTGTTGGCGCAATGATAATCCCTTGTACTACTTCATTGTTAATATCTATTTTGTCTACTAAAGGCACACCGAATGCTGCTGTTTTTCCTGTTCCTGTTTGTGCCTGACCGATAAGATCTTTATTTTGCAGGCTCAATGGAATTGTTTCAGCTTGAATAGGAGTTGCTTCCTCAAAACCCATTCTTTTTAAAGCTTTCATCGTCTCAGAACTGATGCCTAAATCTTGAAACTTAACCAATATATTCAATCTCCTTCTAGTCATTAAAAATATCCACGGTATAATGGTCTACCCCATTAATAACCATTGTATGTACCCCTTTTACCATCAATGAAACATATAAAAAATGGTTTGACCCTTCGGACTTATCCGTTTTTTCCCCAAACAGTTAATGAATTACACTTACGTATATTTTTTATGAATGCATAAGTTTTTGTGGATTATAATCATCACTTAAAATTATAAGGAGAAACTCCGAGGCTATATGCTTTTTTTCTCAAGTATGAGATACTTTTCAACCAAGTTAATAGGAGAAATATTTCAAATGACTCTATATTTATTTTTATAGCTAGCTAAAACTGAAAAGTCAGCCAAAGACAGAGAAATTATGGACACAATTTGCGAACATCTCCTCCATAAGAGGATACAAAGCAATCATGTTATGCTAAATAATTTCCCTCTATTTGACTGCTTTTTATCTGAATATGTTTAGTCTGCCTTTTTAAGTATAACCATTTCACTTATTTTCATAATGCTTTTTAAAATAATCTTATCACTTACAATATAGGTTTGCAATAATGTGGAAGTTCAAAAGCCAAGTTTCTTTCTCGGCTTTAAAGGTGCGCTCAAAGCTTGCTGTTATCAATAAAAACGGCTAATTCCCTTTAAATTTCTTATACAAAAATAGGATATTAATACTATAATCTTCCAAAATTTAAGCGAAAAGAAACAAGAAAAGAAAGGTCCTTTTTTTCATGATAAAAAATTTAATATTTCGAAGAAAAGGACTTGCTTTTCCTTACAATGGCAAATCAAGTGCTTAGAGTCTTTAATATACACAATCTTTTTCTTTCTCGCCTTAATTGTTTGATACAAATACTCTGCACTCTTGATAGGGACGATCCCATCACTGTCTCCTTGTGCAATAAAAGTAGGAATGGTGATATTACTTAGCAGAGGCTTAATATGTCGTACAAGTTTTCTGAATTGAATAGTCGCAGATATAGGAGTTGTTTTAATTTTATTAGAATAACGGTTATACAGTTCATTTTGGAGCAGTTTCCCACTATAAAAATCTTTGCACATACTTAAAATGTCTGCACCCAGCTGGCGCGGGTTAATATAATAAGCCGCTGCTGATAGCAGTACAAGCTTCTTAACAGGATATTGAGCAGCTAAATAGCTTGCGATCATTCCTCCCATTGAAAAGCCAATTACATAAACTTCCTTATGCCTCTTCAGCAAATTCTCCAATGCCCTTTCAGCACAGCTTATCCAATCATTAAAAAGAACTCCCCTGAGCTGCAGAAGCTCTCCATGTCCAGGCAAAACAGGTACAACACACTCCCAGTTAGTGTTTTCCTCCAAAAATTCCGCAAGCGGCTCAACCTCATTCGGAGCCCCTGTAAAACCATGAATACATAAACAAGCAGTCAATGATAACACCACCAATCGTTTTGTTTACATTTTACACTATTACATAATAAATTACACTTAGTATCCTTAAGAAATTAAAAAGGGAACTAGAACCATATAGATTCTTCTGTTCCCTGCTTCATTCACTTAAAAACCATATCGCTATTTTTACTGGAGAGCTTTCACAACTTCTTCCAGTCTCATTCCTCTTGATGCTTTTACTAGTACCGCAGTGTCCCCATCAACGACTTTCTTCAACTCATTAATCAATTCATTTTTATCCAAGAAAGATTGAACTCTATCATTGGCGAAAACCGTTTTTGCCCCTTCAGCAATATGCTTGCCCAGTTCACCAAATGTGAATACATAATCAATAGCGGCTGCATCTATTGTTTCGCCAATTCCGTAATGGAACATTGCCTCATCTGGCCCTAATTCAAGCATGTCTCCCAAGACAAGCACTTTATGCTTAAAGCCAGGAAGGCTTTGCAGCACATTAATGGCAGCTCTCATGCTGGTTGGGCTGGCATTATAAGCATCATTAATGATTTTAAGACCGCCTTGCCCCTCTAAAAGTTCCATTCTCATATTAGTCAGCTTCAAATTCTGGAATCCTTCATCCATTTTCTCATAGCTGATGTCAAAATAATCTGCTACAAGCATTGCCGCCAATGCGTTTAGAATATTGTGCTTTCCTAATATCGGAAGGTTAAATTCATTATCACTTGTGTTGATCTTAAATTTACTGCCTGTACTGCTTTCTTCAATTTCAAACGGATAAAGGTCGTTTATATCTTCTAAACCGAATGAGCAGCTTTCTGTATCAGCTTTCTTAATTGTCGGTATTTTGTCAGACAACAGCGGTTCATCGCCAAAATAGACAATTCTTCCATGCTTTTTCAACCCGTTCAGAATCTCAAGCTTCGCTTCTGCAATTCCTTCCCTTGAACCGAGATCTTGTAAATGTGATTCTCCTATATTAGTGATAACCACAACATCAGGTTCTGCCAGTTTTGTTAAGAAATCAATCTCTCCCCGGCCGCTCATGCCCATTTCTAATACAGCAATATCTGTATCTTCTTCCAAGCTAAGCACTGTTAGAGGGAGACCTAAATGATTGTTATAGTTACCTTCTGTTTTTTGTACTTTATATTTTAATGACAACAGATTAGTTGTGATGTCCTTTGTTGACGTCTTCCCATTGCTTCCTGTTATTCCGACCACTTTTATATCTAGTTCATTACGGTAGCTTTTGGCAAGGCTCTGGATGCTTGTCAGCGGATCGCTCACATAAATAAGCGGTAAATGACTGGGCGGATTGGGAACATCCTTTTGCCAAAAGGACGCAGCTGCGCCATTTTGAATAGCTGCCTCCACGTATTGATGACCATCTGTTTTATCCCCTTTAAATGGGATGAAAAGGTTTCCTTGCTGAATCTTTCTTGAATCAATTGTCACCCCATTTATGACAACTTCTCCAATCTCATTTGAACTCAAAGTTGCATCTGGTCCAATCATATCTGCTGCTTGTTGCAAAGATCGCCGTATCATAGCAGTCTCCTCCTTCTTAAGTATCTTATTTGTTTGGCAAAAAAAAGAGGCAGATAGGAAATGCCTCCTTTATTTCTTAAAAGGGCGGGTCATCTTCTTTCAAATATGCCCTTACCCGTTAAAAAGTATATTTAATGCTTTGTTTTTCTTCATGTCTTTCCAACGCCAGATCTACGAGCTTCTCGATAAGAGCAGCATATTCAACGCCTGTATGCTTCCATAACAGCGGGAACATGCTGAAAGGAGTGAAGCCAGGCATCGTGTTCACTTCATTTATATAAACTTTTCCATCTTTTGTTAAGAAGAAATCAGCACGAACAAGACCAGAACTATCTAAAGCCTTAAAAGCTTTAATTGCATCTTCCTTAATTGCTCTATATTCTTGGTCTGATACTTCCGCCGGGATGATTAATCCTGTATTACCATCCTCATATTTTGCCTTATAGTCATAAAAATCCTTTTTCGGAACGATTTCCCCAGCAACAGATACTTCCGGAAAATCATTGCCAAGTACTCCAACTTCGATTTCTCTTGCTGTAACGCCCTCTTCTACAATGATTTTGCGATCGAATTGGAAAGCCTCTTCAAACGCAGCATCCAGCTCCCCGCGAGATGTACATTTGCTTATACCTACACTTGATCCTAGATTAGCCGGTTTTACAAAGCATGGATAGCCCAGATCGTTTTCTACTTTTACATATGCGGCTTCTTTTTCACTTTGCCATTCACTTCTAGTAAATGAAGTGTATTTCACTTGATTTAATCCAGCTACCTTAAAGATATTCTTCATGATAACCTTATCCATTCCAGCAGAAGATGCTAATACACCATTACCTACATAAGGAAGGTTCAACAATTCAAGCAGTCCTTGTACCGTTCCGTCTTCTCCATTTGGTCCGTGAAGCAATGGGAAAATAACATCAAGCGGAGTGTCACCTGCTTGGAACAAGTCAGGAGAGAGAACAGTCGCAGACAGTTCTTCCTGTCTTTTAAACTCTAACTCTTTCACTGTTTCTACAGGTCCAGTAAGCTGTTCCCCTCTAATCCATTCACCCGTCTCTGTTATGTATATAGGGTGAATGTCAAATTTATCTGTATCCAAGGCTTTTATAACAGCCAAGGCAGTTTGCATGCTGACTCTATGTTCAGCGGATTTTCCGCCATATAATAAACCAATTTTCTTCTTCATTTATTCGTACCTCCATATTTTAAAGACACACACTTGTTATTCTACCACTACACCCTTATCTTCAAAAGAGGAATCATGGACTAGCTCAGCTTTTTATCAAATTGTAAAAGTTTGAGCATGCTTTTGTAATAATTTATGTTTGTAAGCAAGAAAATGCAGCTTATTCACAGAAATTTCTTTAGGCTCCATTGAGTATATAAATCCGAAAATAAAGGCCCCTTGCACTGCTATTAATTTTCTTTTTTTGCTTTTCCTCCTCGAAAAACTTTTGCACTTCTGACATATTCTATATCCCCTACATCACTGCGAAAATTAATGATACGCGCTAATGCAAAGAAGTAATCAGATAAACGGTTTAAATACTTTAAGGGCAATTCAGGAACATGCTCATCTTCCTTCATTAAAGTAACAACACAGCGTTCTGCTCTTCTAGTTACTGTTCGAGCAATATGAATTGCTGCTGCTGCAGGAGTCCCCCCAGGCAAGATAAACTTTTCAATTGGCGGTGCTTCCTCCATCAGTGCGTCGATACGCTCCTCCAAGTAAACGACAGCTTCCTCAGATAACTTTAAGGGCCTTTCTTTTGCAATGCTCGCTAAATCTCCGCCACAGTCAAATAGCTCATGCTGAATTTTTTCTAAATCTTCCTTTACATCTAAAAAGATATCCTCCGCTAATAAAGAAATAGCTTGTCCAACAAAGCAGTTTGCTTCATCTACTGTGCCGTAAGCTTCGACTCTGCTATCATCTTTATAAGCTCTTCCGCCAATAATATGCGTCTGGCCTTTATCACCAGTTTTTGTATAAATTTTCATTTCGCCCCTCTTTTCAAGCTTTCTTCCTCTTTTCCCTTTTATCCAAAGCCACATTCATTACTTCAAAGACTCCTTTAGCAACAGCTTTTCCTAAACTTGTTAAGTTTCCGCCAAATTCATGAAACTCACCGTTTTGAGTAGCTGCAACAAGTAAGCTGTCTGTCGCTGTCGTTCCTGTAAAGGGATCTGTTACATCCCTGTTTTGAAGGACGCTTGCCTTCGTTTCTGTCACAGTCATCGCACATTGGAGGAATGCTTGTTCAGAAAGCTCTCCATTTATGAATACCCAAATATTAATTGTGCTCGGAACAATGTAGGAGGAATGCTGCTCACTCAAAGCTGCGTCCACTGGATTTCCTGCACTTGCAGTAACGATAATGAAAAGAGAGGTGCTGCCTGCCTGATATTCACGGTACGCTGCATCTTCAAGCTCCACTGCGGTCATCATTGCGACCGTTTCACTAGGCAAAAAACCGTTTTTTATAAGATAGCTGTCCATCTCAACCTTATAATCATCACAGTTATAATCTTTATTCACATGACGATTAATAAAATGTTTATGCCAGCCGATCCCTGCCCCTGTTATACCAGAAGACAATGATTTTAGCGGTACTTCCGTTGTTATAGCTATGTATTCTTGGGAAATGGTCAGATTATCTTCACCTATTCCCTCTTGCTTAACCGTACTGACAGCTGTTGGTGAAAGCATAATATGGGCAGCCGGCACTTGCGGATGCTGAGCTCTTACTACATCAGCACCATAAACCTTTTTTATCCTGTCCTCTTGAAGTACTTCTCGTGGATTAGAGTCTGTTTCAATTTCATTTCTATGGAGCAGTAAAAGCCTGTCACAATACAAGCTGGCCAAATTCAAATCATGAAAAATACAAACGACAGTTAAGTCCTTTTTTCTGCTCCACACCCCTAACAATTCAAGCAGCTCCTTTTGAAAGGATAGATCGAGGTGATTAGTAGGTTCATCTAGCAGGAGAATTTCAGGTTCCTGTGCCAAGCATTGAGCTAAATAAACTCTTTGCTTTTCCCCTCCAGACAGCTCACCGATTAATGAATTACTGTAATGGCTGATGCCTGTCTGTTCCATCGCTGATTGAATGACGGCTTTATCCTCCATCGATAATCCTTGCATCCAGCCTGTCTGGTGCGCATATCTGCCCATTGAAACGATTTCCTCAACGGTATAGGAAAATGCCTCCGAAGATTGCTGGGAAAGTGTGGAGACAATCCGCGCAAATTCCTTTTGTTTATATTCGGAGATTTCCCTTCCTTTAATTAAAAGATTCCCAGCATCTGGCTCAAGAATTCCGCTTATCAGCTTGAACAATGTTGTTTTGCCACTTCCATTTGGGCCAAGTATGCCAAGCATCTCCCCTTTCTTAACAGAGAAAGTAATATTTTTCAAGATTAATTTCTCTCCATATTGAAAAGAGAGCCCTTTTACTTCCAGCATTGCCTTACCTCCCTTTCCTTCTATAGTTCAAAAGTAAGACTGCAAATACGGGAGCACCGGCAAGTGCAGTAATTACACCGATCGGCAGCTCAGCTGGGGAGATTATCGATCTTGCCAGTAAATCTGCCAGGATTAAAAAGCCACTGCCTACTAATATAGAAAGCGGCAGTACATGACGATGATCAGATCCAGCCATTATCCTGACTAGGTGGGGGATAACAAGACCGACAAAACCAATCGTCCCTGATACTGCAACAGCTGCTCCCGTCAGCATGCTGCCAGCAAATATAATTGTAAGTTTCCTAAACCTCACTTGCACACCTAAATGCCGGGCTCTTTCTTCCCCGAATGCCAAAATATTAAGCTCCCTGCCTTGGATCATAAGAATCAGGCATCCGATTACAAAAAAGGGCAGGAACATTTGAATATACGTCCAGCCTCTCATTGAAACACTTCCTAGCAGCCAGCCGATAATCTGTCTTAGCTCATCCCCTGTCAATGCGATCAATAGAGAAATAAATGCACCTAAAAAAGAGCTAAAAATAATGCCTGTCAATATAATTGTTTCAACCTTCAAGGCAGGATCCAGCTTTTTTGCAAATAACAAAACAAAAAATATTGTTATAAAACCGGACACAATGCTTAGCACAGGCAAAGTAAAGTTCCCCAAAAAGGGAATGGTAATATGAAAAAACAATGTTGCCACAGCACCTACAGAGGCACCCGAAGATACACCAAGCGTATATGGATCCGCCAACGGATTTCGCAGTAATCCTTGAAATGCACATCCTGCAATCGCAAGGCTTGCACCAACAAGCCCGGCAAGAATGACCCGAGGAAGACGAATATTATTTACAATATTCGCTTGCATAGTATCGACTGCATATACCTCAGTATGACTTAACGAATTTATAATTATTTTCAAGATTGTTAAAACAGGCACAGAAACCGTCCCAATAGAAATCCCTAAAAAAAGTGCAATGATGAGAAAAAAAGCGGCCAATAAATAAGCCGCTTTTCTTTTATTTAAATACATCCGGGTAAACTGCCTTCGCAAATTCCTCTACCCCTTGAGCCAGCCTTGGGCCTGAACGTGAAACTAGGTCCTCATCTACTTCCACTATTTGCTTATCTTTCACCGCCGTAACATTTCCCCAGCCATCCCTGTTTGTTACTTGTCCAACTGGATTTGGTGAATAGCTTCCATAAGTTGTTATCACGACATCTGGATCTGCCTCAATGACAGCTTCTTGGTCAACTTGAACCCAGCCAGCTTCCTTAATGACATTGGTTGCGTTAACTGTATCAATCATTTCTTGCATGAATGTATCTTTCCCTGTTGTAAATGCAGCAGGTTCTGGGCTGACTTCTACATACACATCCTTTTTGTCTTTATCTGGGATGCTGGCAGCCTTGTCTTTAATAGAGGCAATGTCATCCTTCATGTCTTCAACTATTTCTTTTGCTTTCTCTTCCTCACCAACTGCTTTACCAATCATTTCAATACTTTCATATACACCTTCAAAATCAGTCGCGTCATTAACAACAAGCACATCTATCCCAGCATCACTCAGCTGCTGTAGTCCATCTGCCCAAGTGTCTGCGACTGATTCATGTGCAAGCACTAAATCAGGATCTAAGGAAATGACTTTCTCAACATTGAGTTCCATCCCTACTACTTTTTCAATATTTTTCGTTTCTTCCGGATAATCATCACTTTCAGAAACACCAACAACTTCATCGCCCACTCCTAATGCAAAAGCAACTTCTGTGTTGCTTGGCATCAAGGAAACGATCTTTTGAGGGTCTTTTCTAATGACAATCTCTTTATCCACAGCATCTTTAATAGTGACAGGGAACTCTGCCTCTGCCTTTTCTGATTTTTTCTGGTCATTACCTTCACTATCAGAAGCTTGCCCGCATCCAGCCAAAACTAAAGATGCTATTAACGCTCCGCAAAATAATGAATAATACTTTTTCATTTTATTTCCTCCCTTTTTTTGTTTGGAAAAATAAAAAGGGGCTTGTCCTTAGCTTTAAACCCATAAAAAAAACACACTTTTTTTCGCAAAAAGAGTGTGGTAGCTTAAAAGGCCCCATTGGATAACCTCCGGGAAGGACTTTCATTATAAAAATCGCGCTCCACACCATCCTATCCTCGTAGGCATTTTAAGGTGCATAGATGGGTGGCAGGTCTCCTGACTCACGACTATTGCTCCCTTGCGCCTTCCCATATATATACAGTGGCATTTATGCAAGAACAGCAGTCATTTACAGTGGCGGGACCGTGCTGGATTTTCACCAGCTTCCCTTTTAAGCTTGCTGCAAAAACACCAAGCACCATCCTCTATCTTTTTCATTTTTCTTCAACGTTGATTATACACTATATCCCGCAGTCAAAGTTAGTTAACAGTAAGCATTTTTTTGTTAAGCTGTACAGGTATCGGGCGGTAGAGATGGATTCCTTCAAGAGACAGCTTACAGGTATATGCTAGCAGCCTTACTCCAGCCTGTTCAGCTTGTTCAAGGCATTCTGCGAAATGCGGATCGATATGGGCTGCTGATGTAACTACTTCAACATCTTCCCGCTGCACAACAAATAAAATCGCCGTTTTCCAGTTACCTTCCTTCGCAATTGCTGCAAGCTCTTGAACATGTTTTGCTCCCCTTGCTGTAACAGCATCAGGAAACATGCCAATCCTACCGTTCGCAAGTGTAACGCTTTTCACCTCAAGTAAAAGCCCCTTGCCTTCTTTATCCTCCAGCATGAAATCCCATCTCGAGTTTCCATACACAAACTCTGATTTAACCCATTGATAAGTGTTCAGTTCCTTAAGCGCCCCACTCTTCAACACTGTTTCTATTAGTTTGTTTGGGAATGTTGTGTTAATAGAAACGTAAATTCCTTCATGTTCAACAAGCACTGCTGTCCATTTCGTTTTCCTGTTAGGATTTGTACTCGGAAGAACATAAACAGCCGAGTCCTTGACTAACAGTTCTTTCAATCTGCCTGGGTCGGCTAAATGAACAGTCTCTATAGAGTTTGTATCTTCGTATAGACATGTGAGGATAAAGCGATTCGGTCTTTCTTTGAACATCATCCTGACAAGCGGCTGGGGAAAGTATTCTGAAATTGAACTACTCAAAAATTATTCACCACTTTCCTGCTAATTGATGATAACCTCCCACTCCTTTGTCCTTTTATCATAAACTAGCTTTGCGTCATAATTTCCTTGCTTGCTTTTTTTCTCATATTCCTCATACATATTATCCATATTTAAATAATCTCCGATGACCCAGATAGGGATTTCAATACGAAGTCTGTTTTGGCTTGCCTTTTGAATGGAAATGACCATTCCTTCCTTCATCAAATCCTTTAAAAGCAGAACCCCTTGCTGACTCAGCGGTGTATATACCCGCTTCTTCTTTACCCCAAACAAAGTTTTGTCTGCCTTTAAACGATTTAACTTCTGCCCTAGGAGCTCGCCGAAAAAGGAATAAAATACAGGAAGGTTTTTATAATATGTCTTATTAAACCAGCCGTCATCATGTGCCAGATACACAAATTGATTGTTGAGATGCTGATAGAAAGGCGCCCTTAAATGATCTCTTTTATGAGCAAGGTAAAGAAGCTCCGCAATTGTCTGTCCATCAAGAACATCTAATGCCTCTGTCTCCTCAAAATCAATCCATGCAAAGTCTCCGTAACCATAAACATCTTCTTTGGCAAGCTTTGCAATTCTTTGTTCAGAAACATATTCAAACATTGTATGTGTATGTAGTTCACCGTCATCAAACTGATGCTTTAACAGCAGAATGGATGAAATCGATTCAGATAAAAATTGATAAAATTCGTAGAATTCAATTCCATAAGATTGAACGAATCGTTCTTTTTCATGCAAATGGATATATATTACATCCCGAATATCATGATTGCCTTTTTTCATAAAGTACCCCCCAAACACTTTAAGCAAAAATAATAGATACTTTTATCCATTTAGTTTATCAAAAACAAACTAAAATGGCTTCTAAATGACTTAGTGTCAAAACTAATATGTAAACTGTTCTCAGAGTATTTTAATTTCTCCCTGTATGCTTTCCTAATATACTAAGATTGATACAGCAACAAGCCATTTTCCATTACATTATACAAGGTATCTGTGTTGTTTTATATAATTATCGAATTTATATAAAAAATGATATAAAGCTGTAATCTTTCCCCAAAAAACCGTCTCAATAAAGAGACGGTTTTTAAATTGGGTACCCCTACACTATATTGGTTTTTTTTAACAATCTTTTTATACTGCTGTCTGCTTCTTTTAAAATGAGCGGCTTATCGATGGTCCGCATTATTTTATTTTCCATCACGATCCGGCCGTCAATAATGGTTGTTACTACGTCAGCCCTTGTCGCTGAGTAGACTATCCTTGAAATTGGATCAACATCATAAGAAGGATATGTGTGGAAGCTTTGCAAGTTAAGAATTGCTATATCTGCTTTTTTCCCCACTTCAATGCTTCCAATTTCCTTTTCTAAACCTACCGCTTTTGCACCGCCGATTGTTGCTATTCTAAATACTGTTCTTGCATCCATTACCGTCGGACCATGAATTGGTTTTTGGATCAATGCAGCTAATCTCATTTCATTAAACATATCGAGATTATTATTGCACGGAGCCCCATCTGCACCAAGGCTGACAGATGCATGATTACAAATGAGATGAGGAGTGTCTGCAATGCCTGAAGCAAGCTTTAGATTAGAGCCTGGACAGTGGCTCACATGAACTCCTTTCTCCTGAATAATCCTCTTTTCTTCCTCATCAAGCCAAATACAGTGAGCTAATATCAGGCGCTCATTTGCAAGGCCGAGGTGATCAAGATAGACAACATTCCTCATGCCTGTTTCCTCTTGAACAATCTCAATTTCCGTCTTATTTTCAGATGCATGAGTGTGTACAAGAACGTTATATCGATCAGAAAGTACTTTCACTTCTTTCAGAAGATCTTCTGTACAAGATACAACAAATCTCGGCGAAAAGGCATACTTAATTCTTCCGCCGTCAAAGTGGTCCCACTTTTCCAATAAGTCGACACTTTTTTGAATAGAATCAGCTGTCTTTTCTTGAAGTGCAGATGGTACCTCACCTCCCTTATCCATCATAACTTTCCCTGAGACCGCACGGATTCCACTTTTGGCTAGGGCCTGAAAAGCAAAATCGGTATGATGAACCGTCTCCATATCAACTATTGTGGTTGTTCCGCTTTCCACCAGCTCCCCGATACCTAGCATTGCTGAGTAATAAATCGAATCTTCATCATGAGCAGCTTCTAAAG
>JAPSHL010000088.1 GCA_031179905.1 Bacillus sp. (in: firmicutes)
TACTGATAAAGTGGAACGGGTTTCTAGCTGATTCCCAATATTTAGAAACCAATACATACTAGCTCTTAATAAAGGAGAA
The DNA here is from genome assembly GCA_031179905.1 of Bacillus sp. (in: firmicutes). Classification (GTDB taxonomy): domain Bacteria; phylum Bacillota; class Bacilli; order Bacillales; family Cytobacillaceae; genus Niallia. The sequence continues at coordinate 80 of JAPSHL010000088.1, forward strand.
TGGTTCATGAGTACATTTCAGCAAAATTTAGAAAAATATGCAGAACTCGCAGTGAAAGTGGGCGTAAATATCCAGCCTGAACAGACTTTGGTCGTAAATACAACAATTGATGCAGCAGAATTCGTCCGTCTTGTCGTCAGAAAAGCTTACGAAGCAGGCGCAAAAAATGTGGTTGTCAATTGGACAGACGATAGTGTCACACGAACGAAGTACGAGCTTGCACCAAGTGAGGCATTTTTAGAATATCCTGAATGGAGAGCGAAGGAAACAGAGGAGCTTGCGAAAGAGGGCGCCGCATTTATGTCTGTCTTGTCATCTAGCCCTGATTTGCTTAAAGGCATTTCAACAGAGAAAATTGCCAACTTCCAAAAGGCTTCTGGAAAGGCATTAAGCACCTTCCGAAAATATGTGCAGTCAGATAAGGTCAGCTGGACAGTAATCGGTGTTCCTTCTGTTGCATGGGCTAACACAGTCTTTGCGAATGAACCTGAAGAAAAGCGTGTTGACATGCTGTGGGATGCTATCTTCAAAGCATCGAGAGTAAACCAAAACGAGCCAATCGAAGCATGGAAGCAGCATGATAAAAATCTTCATAAAAAAGTTGACTACTTAAACAACAAATCATATAAAAAGCTTCACTATAAAGCACCTGGAACAGACTTAACGATTGAACTGCCGGAAAACCATTTATGGTGCGGAGCTGGAAGTGTTAATGAGAAAGGCATTGAATTCATGGCAAATATGCCGACAGAAGAGGTGTTCACAGTACCTTTTAAAACTGGCGTTAACGGCACTGTTGCAAGCACGAAGCCACTAAGCTACGGCGGAAATATCATCGACCGCTTTTCAGTTACGTTCAAGGATGGCAGAATTGTTGATGTGAAGGCAGAACAAGGGGAAGAAATTTTACGCCAGCTTGTGGAAACAGATGAAGGCTCTCACTATTTAGGAGAAGTCGCACTTGTGCCGCATCGCTCTCCTATTTCAGAGTCGAATATCCTTTATTACAATACATTGTTTGACGAGAACGCATCAAACCATTTGGCAATCGGAAGCGCATATGCCTTCTGCATTAAAGGTGGAAAGACCATGTCTAGTGAAGAATTGGCTGCGGCAGGCTTAAATGAGAGCATCACGCATGTAGACTTCATGATCGGTTCTGACAAAATGGATATTGACGGTATAACAGCCGATGGCAAAATAGAAGCAGTCTTCCGTAACGGAGATTGGGCTTTCTAAACTAAGCAACTAAAGAGAACTCAGCAGGAAATTGAACTGACCCGCAAAAATGAGACATAGAAAAAACACCTAGGCTACCTGTCCCTTATATTCTATAGGGGACAGGTAGTTAAATTTTGCCTTTATGAGTATATCGATACATAAATTGATTTACCAGGTACTACATTAGAATTAGTGATAGATGCTCTTCTTTGAGCGTTGAATCCTTCCGACTTTAGCGAGGAGTGAAAGGATTCGATGACGGCATTATCATGGCATTTTCTCTTCGGGACATGCTGGTGATAATGCCTTTTTCTTTTGCTAGCTTTTGAACCTAAGACTAAATGGATATCTTGTTTTGCGCTAATTTGATAATCTACTATCTCGTTATTGTATAAATCCATTAAGATAAATACAACATATTGGAGCCATATGGTAGGTAGGTGATATCCGTTACCCATTTTTCATTTGGCCGGTCCGCTCGGAAGTTACGGTTGAGAATATTTGGGACAACGATATTACTTTCGCCACTCAAAAACTTCTGTTTTTTCCTCTTCACTTGACATTGCAGTTGGAATTTTCTGCATCATTCTTTGTATTGTTTTCCGATTCTTATGTATCCCATATTTCCTTCTCAAAATAGCCGTTATTTTTCGATGACCATAATGATAGGAGTTCTCCTCACGAAGCTGCATTACTAGCTCCTCTAAGGGAGTCACCGTCACAACGCCAAACTTCTTTTTCCAACGATAGTAAGTTGCTTTGGGTATCTCTAAAATAGCCAGTATTTCCTTTACTCTATACGTTGCTGAAAGGTTATTTATACTACAATGATAACTTGCGGCTCCAGCCCTTTCGATTTCCCGATACTTTTTTAGAATATCTAATTCTGCTTCTAGCTGCTTATTTTTTAGCCTTAATTGTTCTAGTTCCCCTAATTCCTCCACTTCTTTGCCATAGGAATATTGTTTTCCTACTCGTTGAGAGAAGTGATGTGTCTGACCTGTTTTATACCATCTCATCCATATTTTGATTTGTGTCTTATTCTTAATCCCCAGCCTTTCCATTATCTCTTTATTTTTCAAACCAGCTTGCTTTAATCAAACCACTTCCCATTATACTTCTTCTGGATAATGAACTCTCGTGCCCATAGAAAAACACCCTCCTAAAAATCATATTGTAAATACGATTAAGGGGGTGTTTTTTCCTTATCTCAATTATCTGGGTCTCTCCAAAATCCTGCTAGGTTCTTATTAATTGCTGTCTTCTTTTTTCACAAGCTGAATCATCTCAACCTGCTGACTGCTGTCAAGAATGAACTTCATTTCATAGTGGTTAGCCGAATAAGTAGCGATATAACCGTCATTTCCCTTGTCTGCAGCAAAGGTTTCCGGCTTGCCTAACGCCTTATTTACTGCAGACATGTTCACCTTCAAACGCATGCCAGGAATGGCGATAGAGTTTACCTGCTTTGTCTTTTCATCATAATAGTAGGTAACTTCTGGATACACCACCATCATTATTCCATCACCTTGCTCTGTCTCCGTAAACTCATCATTCGATTTTGTTATTTCGCTAATGCTTGTACCTATCGGATATTGACTTCCCATTAACATGCCTTGTTCAGCTATTGTCAGAATATCCTTGGAAATAGTGAGATTTTTGAACGGTAAATAATATTCTTCCTCCTCAAGCCATCTCTCTATATCTTTTTCATTATCAATAGAAGTTTTGTCCGCCTCTTTCAGTTGAAGACGACCTGAATCCAATGTCCATGAAGTCACTTCATAGGAGTTTTCCTTCTTCTTTTCTACTGTTTGTAAATAATTTTGCTGGATGCTCTTTATTTTCCGTTTCAAAACTGGAATTTCAGCTGTGGTAAGAGATGTAAGCTCTCCATCATTAACCGCATACAAAGATGCAACTGTATTGTCCTCAGACTCTGTTTGGTATATTGCAATAATACTATGTTTATTTATAGTATAAGTACTGATATTTTTATTCTTTGTATTAAAGACAAGGGGATTACGCAGTTTAATTACTTGCCTGTACTCTTTTATATCATCTTCAGATTCTGAGGTTAAATAAAGCGAAAAAGCACCTTCCACAATAGTATCATCTTTATCACCAAGAAAACTGTCTTCTTCAAGCATATACTTTTCCGTTTCATCGCCAATCAAGTATGCTTCATATACTTCATTATCTTCTTTGATTGTTATCGATGAAATGGCATTTTCGATGATCCAATTAATTTTTTTGTTTTCGCTAGCTTTAGCTGCAGCTTCACTCTCTTTATTCTTATTAATACTATATTGGATTGTCCCTACGACAATTAGAACAGCACACAGTATAAGCATGCTAATATATATATATGATTTCATTAATTTTCTTCTCCTGATTTTCAAAACACGTAATTTGCTTTTATTAAGCGTACTTATTTATATTAACAAAATGGCTTCCTTTCTACAAATCTAGGTTTTTCCATCTTAGCTAACCTTTTGACTTAGTAATTTCAAGATATGCCAGCGGTCGGATTTGGCCGAGCACACTTTTATGTTATTCTATACTTAGAATTCCGTAAAAACGACAATGGAAGGGATTGATATTTTTTGGTTCAATATCATCTAGCCATCACCGGAAAGGTTCAAGGAGTCGGCTTTCGCTATTTTGTGCAGATGAAAGCAAGCGAATATAATTTAAACGGCTGGGTCAGAAATAAAGACAACGGTTCAGTTGAAGCTGTTATCACAGGTCCTAAAGAGACGATTGCTGCTTTTATAGACGATATAAAAAAAGGAAATCGTTTCGCTGCTGTTCATCATGTCGACATAACGGAACAAGATGCCGAGTCATTCCAATCATTCAGCATCCGATATTAGACGTTTAAAATGAAAAAAGTAATACCAAGTTAGGAGTTTTATTATGTGGAAAGAATTTAAAACCTTTGCGGTCAAGGGCAATGTCATTGACTTAGCGATTGGTGTTATCATTGGAGGAGCATTCAGCAAGATTGTCAGTTCCCTCGTAAATGACATTATTATGCCTATTGTTGGGGTCCTCCTCGGTGGAGTTAACTTAACAAATCTTAAACTAACATACGGCAAAGCGACTGTGCTCTATGGACAATTTATCCAAACGATTCTCGATTTCTTTATTGTAGCCTTCTCTATCTTTATGGTTATTAAGCTGCTTTCCAAGTTAAAAAAGAAAAAAGCAGAAGAAATAGCCGAAGAAAAGGCCCCTACTACTGATGCGAAGGAAGAATTACTGATGGAAATTCGCGATCTTTTAAAGAAGGAACAAATCAGAGAAGAGGAAAATTAATTTTTTGAAACCAAACTCTATCTTAAACGTAAAAATATTAAAATAAAATCAACGGAGTGACTTTATGTACACACATAGTATGAAAACAGATCATTTACCTGCCGTGTTAAGGACATTTGCCTTATCTTTAGGGATTGCCACTGTCGGTACTTTAGCGGGGAATTTTATTCCGGCTTCTCTGTTTTTACCTTTGGCAATATTGGAGCTTGTATTGCTCTTTATCGCTTTCTTCTTAAGAAGAGGAAAATCGATGTCTTACTCATTCCTTTACGCCTTTACGTTCATTTCAGGGATTACGACATATCCAATCGTGTCCCATTATATTTCAACTATTGGCGCGAATGTCGTCATTATGGCATTAGGAACAACAACGGTTGTATTTGCTGGACTGGCCGTTTATGCAACAACTACAAAACGTGATCTTTCCTTCCTTGGCGGTATGCTAATGGCAGCATTGCTGGCGTTAATCGCCATATCGATTTTTAATATCATTTGGCCTTTAAGCTCCACAGCTATGCTAGCTTACTCCTTTATCGGAGTGCTTGTTTTCAGCGGGTATGTGCTTTTTGATTTCAACAGAATGAAGCATTACGGAGTGTCTGCCGAACAAGTGCCATTAATGGCATTAAATCTGTATTTGGACTTTGTTAACCTGTTCATTAACATCTTAAGAATCTTCGGAATCCTCTCAAGCAAGGATTGATCAAAAAATGCTGCCTGTTATAGGCAGCATTTTCATTTTCCTAATTTCCCCTTCACTTGAAAGATAAACTCAGATGGATCTTCTTTAATAATGAAAGAGAAAACTCCCTTATTTGTATGCAAATAAAGAATTTGATAGAGGTTATTTGTTTTTTTAACAGAGATATCATGGACTGTTTCTAAATGAAAGGCTGCATTTTCAGTCATAATTTTGTCACTGTCTAGAATCAAGTTCTTTTCAACCTCATCTATAACTTGCCTGTTAAACTCAATTCTTCTTGTGACAACATAATAAGCCAGTTCTGCCATTATAACCTCCCGTTCAGTTTATGTATTTCTTTTAATAAGGAATCATAAATATTAGTTAGCAGTCCCATCCCGTTCATAATGTCCTGTTCATTTAAGAATGAATAGCTGAGCCTTATATATGGGATATCTCTTTCAAGGGGGTCACAAATATAACCGGGAACATAGGAAATAGAACTCGCAAACGCCCTGTCTTTCAAATCAGCTTTATCAATTGCATCATCAAGGCGAACCCATAAATTGAGTCCTCCGCTTGGACTATCCCATTTAAAATGGTTTTTGAGCTGTGCTTCCATTGTCTCCTTCCTTATCTGCAAAGCTATCCTCAGTTTTTCCATATGTGTACGGACCCTATCCGAAGTAAGATAAAATAAAAACGCCTTTTGGTTAAGCAGCGGTGTTCCGTTATCAGCAAGGGCTTTTCCTTTAATAAGCCATTTGATAAGGCTTGGGTGGGCTACCATTGCACATATTCTTAACCCCGGAGCCATGTATTTGCAGAAGCTGCGTAAATAGATAACATATCCGCCTGTATCGTAAGCAAAAATGGGTGGCGGCGGACTTTCGTGGAAGTAGATTTCATGGAAGGAATCATCTTCTAAAATAATACATTGATATTTTTCTGCAAGCTCTGCCAGCTGCTTTCTTTGGTCAGTCGGCACCGTATAACCTGTCGGATTATGATAAGTCGGATTTGTATAAAACAGCTTAGGCTTATGCTTTTTCATAAGTGACTCTAGTTCTTCCAGACAAAAGCCTGCTGAAGTAATCGGAACGGGAATTAATCTTGCCCCTCTGTTTACAAATATATCAGCAGCTCCGCTATACGTTGGACTTTCAATCAGCACATAATCATGCGCCTGTACAAACACCTTGGCAATTATATCGATTCCTTGCTGTGCTCCAGATGTGACAACAATTGAATCTTCATGAATATACAATCGGTCATACTTCTGAAAATAGGCTGACAAACCTGCAATCAGTTCTTCATCCCCCTTTACTGGCGCATAAGTGCCAAGCAAATGAGGATATGTGTCGAATATCTCCTTTGCATGCTGAGACAGGTATCTGTTTGGCAATAAAGTCGGGTCAATGACAGCTGCAGAAAATTTATAGACGGTTTGCTCACGGTGGATATCTGACAAGTGACTGTTTTGTATATAAGAGTAAATGGCAGGCTGTTCTCCCGCTTCACTTAGCAGATTACTATTTTTACAATAATAACCCGTTTTGTCCTTCGCATAGACATGACCCTCCTCCTTTAAAAGCTGATATGCCTTCAAAATTGTCAAGCGGTGAACACCTAATAGCTCTGCAAGGCTTCTTACTGAAGGAAGCCTTCTGTCTTTTGCCCACTCCCCAGTTTGGATACGGGACAGCATATATTCATAAACTTGCTTGTAAAGTGCAGTATGTTCCGATTTCACAACCATCTCCATTCCCTCCTCCTCTTAATTATTGTAACATTTTCTTAAATCTGTTCTATATGAATCCATCTGGTCTGTCCTGTCTGTCTTACAATTAAAGCAGGAGGGATTATGATGATAATATTTTTGTACAGCCTGATGTGTTTTATTTTCGGAACTACATTTTTGGCCATTAAAGTAGGAGTCGATGAAGGCTTTCCGCCCTTTATGTCTGCCGGAATACGCTTTTTGGCAGCAGGCGCAATTCTTTATGTGTTTTTACTTGCTCGCAAAAAAACATCCTGGAAGCTGCTTTGGTGCAAAGAGCTAATGCTTACAGGGCTATCTTTAACCTTTATTACCTTTGCCTGTCTGTATTGGGCAGAACAATTTATTTCCTCAGGAATTGCCGCAGTCCTGTCTGCTTCAGCGCCAATCATGATTATCCTGATTCAGACTACACTTTTGCGAGTTAAAATTACTAAAGCAAGCATTTGTGGTATTCTATTAGGGTTTCTCGGAGTATTCTTTCTGTTCCTGCCAGGATTGTCGATTGCTTGGGATATCCATTGGATCATTGGGTGTGGAATCATCCTTATTGGTCAGGTCGGCTATGCCGCAGGCTCCATTTATTCTGGAAAAACTGTCAGCACCTTTAAGGAAGAAAGCCCAATGGCCTTAAATGCCGTGCAAATGATCTATGGAGGACTGCTGTTGCTGTTATTATCCTTATTTACTAGAGAAACACCACCTGCTATGACTCTGCCTGGATTTATTTCTATTCTTTATTTAACAGTTGCCGGATCCATGATTGCCCACACAATCTATTATTATCTTGTAGCAAAAACAAATGCCTTTTTACCTTCAACGTGGTTGTACGTATCACCACTGATTGCGTTAACTATCGGTCATTTCTACTACAGTGAAGTTGTCCATCCAGTCATGCTCATTGGAGTAGTTCTCATTTTAAGCAGCCTTGTATTAGTAAATCTCGAAAAAATTTCGCAATTTGCTTCTATAAAAAAAATGGCATCCTCTAAATGAGGATGCTCTATTTCACATTTCGCCTATATAAGACAATGATAAGCAGAAAAGACACCATTCCAGAAATATCATCATTTCCTGGAAAATAATTTGCCTATTTCGACAGCATTACCTGTCAATCATACCTTTTAATATGCGAATCCCTGTTATTTTGACTTATATTTTCGAGCAAGTTCCTGTGTTTCTGCTTTTCTGTTTCGTCTCATCTCTGCACGCACTTTACCTGATTCAAACAAGCTGATTTCTTCTTCCGTTTGGGGTACAACCTGCGGTACTGCTGTAGGCTTTCCATGTTCATCAATAGCAACCATTGTTAAAAAGCTGAGGGCACAGAGATTCTTTTCTCCGGACAGCAAGTCTTCTGCTGTCACCTTAACAAACACTTCCATTGAGGATGTTCCTGTATAAGTGACAAATGCTTCTAGACAAACAGAATTGCCTTCTTGAATTGGATGGAGAAAATCGACTGAATCTGTCGATGCTGTCACAATATGCTTTCTCGCGTGTCTCATGGCAGCAATAGCAGCCGTATCATCGATGTACGCCATCAGTTTCCCTCCGAACAGTGTGCCGTATGTGTTCGTATCTGTTGGGAAAACAATACTCGTTTTTATAACGAGCGACTCATTGCAATATTTAGAACCTTCCATCATATCCTCCTTAGAATGGCTTTCGCGGATGATTACTTACTAATATCATTATAAGTAATTTACTATTTGCCGTCTATTGTGCCTTCATGCTACTGAAAAAAAGAATTTTTCTTTTTGGCCCTTAAAAGATCTCCCATCCATCCCCTTGTTTTCAAATAAGCATAGATAATTACAGTTGTCAGTAATATTAGTGACAGGGAAATAGCGTAGCCGTATTTCCAATCGAGCTCCGGCATATATTTGAAGTTCATGCCCCATAAAGCTCCGAGAGCCATGATTGGTGTGCAAAGGGCTGTAAAAACTGTTAGTGTCTTCATTATTTCATTTCCGCGATGTTGAGAGACAACCTCTTCAAAATGGACGAGATTATTTAACTCTTTTTCATATTCATTCACTAGTGTAAGTCCTCGATCTATACGCTTAGAAACACGCTTATAATCTCTACCATCCTTCACATCATCTCCAAATGCTTCTTCAATTGCAAACTCCAGCTCTAAAAAAGGCATCATTACATTTTTCCATATGAGGATCTCATGGCGAGACTGATAAATTTTATCTAATGTTTTTGTACTGTTCTTTTCTTTTACATCCCAAATTAGCTCATCAAGTTTTTCTTCATATGCATCAATATGGTACAGAATATCGGTCATAATGTTTCCTAAAATCACCATAAAGCCATCAACAGAGGATGCTGCGTTTTTTGCCGCCTTGATAATAGTGGTCCTTTCATTTAAATGCAGGCTGTCATCGTGATAGTCCAGTGTTATAAGGGTATTGCCACATATGAAGAAGTAAAACAGCTCATAGTCTCCTCTTTCATCAATCTTCCGGTTATAGATAAGCGAACCGCTCAATGATTCCTTGCCAATTATTGATGTGTCCATCTCTAAATAATTACCGTTTTTATCATTGATGATTTTACGCCAGTCTTCAAAAGGAAGATTTAGTTCTGCTTCTATTTGGTCGATCTCTTCAATCTTTTCAACTGCATACCAGACCCAATTGCTCATGTGATACTTTTTCAAAAGGATCACTCCGATCGCGTTTTTCTCTTATCTTTCCCGCTTTTTAGCGAAAAAAAACTTAAATACAAAGAGTCAGGTTTTTCTTCTGGTCTACTTGGGTAAATAAAAACTAGCAATAATTTTGGACAAACTTTTCGGAGGGATGAATAATGAAAACGATGCGTACATTAGCTGTTGTTGGTGCTGGAGTTGGGGGTTACCTTCTTTTTTCCTCAAAAGGAAAGGAAATGATACAGCGGGTTACACAGATGTTTAACTCCAAAAAGGATGAACCACTTATGGTGAAAACCGGAAATCCCGATCCCAAAGATATCGGTGACAACAATATGGTAAGTGAAGGTGCCATGTATTCAGTCAACTACTATAACAAGCAGCAGCCAGAGTCATAAACAAAAAAAGGTCTCCAATCTAAATGGAGACCAGTTTATTCACTTTAGGACGCAATTGCTCTTTTGCCCTTTTCATGCGTGTTTTCACTGTTGAAAGGGGCGTTTTTGTTTTGTCGCTAATTTCAAGCAATGTATTGTTATGATAATAGAATAATAGAAGAGGCTCCTTATACATTTGCGGCAGCTCCTCCAATGTATCTATCATTTCCTCGTGCGCACATTTGTTCATAATTGTATCCTCTGGCGGCAAGGAAACGGAAGTATCCCTTACGTATGTATATACCGTTTCCTCCCAGAACTTCTTCGATGTCTTTTCTTTTCTCCAATAATCACGGCATTTATTTATAGCTATTTTGTATAGCCAGCTTTTAGCTTTACTGTAATCTTCAAAAGAAGAAAACGACAGATAAGAGGATATAAGTACTTCCTGGTAAATGTCTTCAGCTAGTTCTTTATGTTTGACCAGTGAAAAAATATAGGCATATATAGCATTTCCATGTTCATTAATTATCTCTTCATAACAGGTTTCTTTACACTCACCTGCATATTTGTTGTTTAGGGGGTTCATCATTATCCTCCTTCCCCTAGGACGCATCCTATACAATAAACGAAACGGCATCCTTCCACCCCTACACTTTTTTTAAAAATATTTTTTAAAAAAGAAATTTTTATTGATGTACTTGTTTGCCCGGAGAAAGCCAAATGGAAAAGCCGATCTTTTTGCAAATAGTTAAATAATGTAGCAAAGCTAATATAACGGCACCTAAATTCATGCCAATCGCAATTCCTCCCATCTGCAGGTGGCTTAAAGACCCAAGATAATAGATGGCGGTATACGAAAAAATCGTCGACCAAACTGAGTGAAAAACAGCATCCTTTAAAAGCCCTAAACCAATCAGGAAGGCCTGCATCGGAATCGTAAAATAATGCAGGAAGAAATATGGCCACAGCAACTGTACTATCTCAGCTGCTTGAGAAGAATGAAAGAACTTCATTGTCAGAGGTTCTGCATAAAAGTAAAAGATGCTTACAGCCACTGACCCATATCCAAGAGTTATCAGCATTACCTGTTTAAGCAAATGCTGCAAATGTAAGTAGTTTCTGTCCGCATAAGCCTTTGAAACTGTCGGGATTAGCATTGTCATAAAGGAATGAGCAATGAAAGCAGGAAAGAAGCCGATAGTTAAAGCAATACCTGCGAGCATCCCATACTGCTCTGTTGCATTTGCAGCTGTTATTCCTGATGCTACTAGTGCGCCTTTTATTAGAAACGGCTGGATAGCATGAGATAATGCATGAAAAATTCGCAAGCCTGTAGTTGGTATGGATACAGATAAAAGATCCTTCCAAATTGCCTTCCCGCCCATATTCTCATTTTTTCCTTTTCTAATGCGCTGATACTGGACAAAAAACATATGAAGCAAATACAAAAAGACAACTAAATCACTGCCCACAATCGTACAAAAAGCGATTAGGACAGAGGTCTCTAAATCAAAGGAGAACCACTGGAACAAAAAGACGAGCATGCCTAACTGGACGATTTTCCGCAAGAAATTAGAAGCTGCTATTTTCCCCATTTGCTGTTTTCCCATAAAGAATCCTCTCGCAATGGAAGTAAAGGAGATAACTGGCAGCAGCAGCAGGACAAGCCATTTCAATATCGGATGATAGTCTTTGAAAATCGGGATAAATGGAATAACGAAACCTGCAACTATAGTCAGGACAATCGTGAAGATGATTGTCCATTTTATCACCTGCTGTAGCATACTGTGGTGATAGACTGAATCCTTCTCCGCAATAAATTTTGAGATAGAGACTGGCAGCTCAAAGCTTGCCAGCAGGACAATGAGGAATATCGTCGGCAGGACGGTCATGAAAAGCCCCAGTCCTTGTTCTCCGAGTTCCCTTGCCATTACCATATTAATTAAAAATTCGATGCATTCGCCAAAAAACGCCGTAACAATCAGTAGGAATGTACCTTTATAAAATGAACTCATTGACCTCTCCTTACAATAAAAATTAGGTTATTTTTATTTGCTTTTACTTCATCATATGAGACAAGTTATAAAAATATATTTACATATTTTTAAGTTTGGCATTAATCAAACGTTTGATTAAATTAGTTAAACATTGATTGGCCGTGTTTTTCTTAGTAAAAACAAAAAATCCGCAAGGTTTCCCTTACGGATTTCACTCTATTCTACAAGCCTGTATTTAAAAGCGTATATGACAGCTTGTGTTCTGTCCTGTACTTGCAGCTTACTTAAAATATTGCTTACATGGGTCTTGACTGTTTTGATAGCAATGAACAGGGCATCTGCAATTTCTTGGTTGCTTTTACCTTCGGCCATCAACAGCAGTATTTCCATTTCTCTTGCGGTGAGTTCATCATGAAGTAAGTTTTGCGGTTTTTCCCGCATTTTCATTATCATCTTATCAGTAACTTCCGGCTCAAGGACAATTTGTCCTTTAAAAGTGGAGCGGACCGCTTCAGCAATGTCACTTGCTTTCGATGTTTTCAACATATAACTGGTTGCTCCTGCCTGCAATGCCGGATATACTTTCTCATCATCCAAAAAGCTTGTAACAATGATGATTTTCGCCTCTGGCCACACTTCAATAATCTGTTTTGTTGCTTCAATGCCGTCCATTTCCTTCATAACTAAATCCATTAAGATAATGTCAGGGCGTAAATCTAAAGCCATATCAATAGCCGTTTTCCCATTGTCAGCTTCTCCGACAACCTCGATATCCTTTTGTGCTGATAAGTAAGAGGATACGCCTATCCGCACCATCTCGTGATCATCGACAAACAGAACTCTTATCATTCTTTCTCCTCCTCATCCAAGATCATCGGCACTTTCACCTCAAGCCGTGTCCCTTTTTGCTGCAGGCTAATTATTTTCAGCTGACCGCCGATTTCCGCAGCCCGCTCATGCATATTCTGAAGACCATATGAACCTGTTTTGCTCTCTTCTACGTCGAATCCAATTCCATCATCCACAACCCTCAAGATGACGTACTGTTCTCTATGCAGCAGCTGCACATCAAGCTTGCTTGCTTTTGCATGCCTGAGTGTGTTCGAAACAGATTCCTGCAGAATTCTAAATAGATGATCCTCAATTCCTTTATCTAAGTTAAATTCCTCGAGCTTCCAAGTTATCTCCATTTCTACTTTTTGAACAAGCTCTGACAAGAGCTCCATTATTCCCTCTTTTAAGGTTTTATTCTTTAAGGCCGCTGGTCTTAAATGAAGCAGCAATGCCCGCATTTCCAGCTGTGACTGGTGAATTGTCTCTTCTACAAGCTTCAGCTGCTTTGTCTCAACAG
>JAPSHL010000089.1 GCA_031179905.1 Bacillus sp. (in: firmicutes)
TAATTATTTGTTAATGTTCTTGGTAATTCAAGCAATATCTTACCAAGAATGTCTAAGTGCTCTTTTGGGAAAAATACTTCGCGTAGCGAAGTTGTTGTGATTGACATGAAAAACTAACAGGATTATTATTGTTATGATAAATAACTAAGGTAATAAAAAGTAACTCATATACCATTCAATGGTTTTAGATATGGAGGTTTAAGTGATGGAATCAATGACATTTGTGTTATTTGGTGCGACAGGTGATCTTGCGAAGAGAAAAATATATCCTGCTCTTTATAATTTATATTTAGACAATAAAATGCCGCAGGCCATCTCCATTTTCGGATTAGGAAGAAAAGAATTTACAGATGCTACTTTCCAAGAGCATGTGCGAAAATCGATTGAAACTTTTTCGAGAAGAAAAGCTGCAGACAATGAGCAATTGGAGGAATTTATTAAAAGCTTCCGTTACAGCATTTTGGATGCAACGAAAATAGAGGATTATCAATCACTATTGGAAAAGGTAGAAAAGCGGGAAGCTGAACTGAACATACCGCAAAATCGCATGTTCTATCTGTCTGTTGGTCCAGAATTCTTTGATCTCATCGCCTTAAACCTGAAGGAAAGCGGTTTGGGTAATACGGCTGGATGGAAAAAACTGATTATCGAAAAGCCGTTCGGTCATGACCTTCCTTCAGCTAGAGAGCTTAATGAGAGATTAAGCAAAGCATTCCAAGAGGAAGAAATCTATCGTATTGATCATTATTTAGGGAAACCAATGGTGCAAAATCTTGAAGCATTAGAATTCGCTAATCCTGTCTTGCGGGCATTATGGAATAAGCAGCATATTGCCAATGTGCAAATTACCGCAAGTGAAATGGTGGGAGTAGAAGAAAGGGCAGGCTATTACGACCATGTCGGTGCTCTTCGTGATATGGTTCAGAACCATTTGCTACAAATGCTGATGATGACTGCTATGCATACTCCGGAAAAAGTTGGTCCAGAGCAAATTCGTGAGGAAAAGCGAAAAGTTATGGAAGCTCTTCGTCCGGTTCAGGGACAGGATATTAGAGAAAATATTGTCAGAGGACAATACAGCAGCGGTGAGGTGAATGGCCAATCTTCTGTGAGCTATCGAGATGAGCCGAATATTAAGGAAAATTCTCATACGGATACATTTATAGCAGCACGACTATGGATTGACAATGAAATATGGGAAGGGGTCCCATTCTATATTAGAACAGGAAAGAAAATGAAGGAAAAATCAACCCGTATTGTCATCGAGTTCAAGGATACGCTTAAAGATCTATATAAAGAGAAGAAGGATCAGGTTGTTCCAAATCTTTTAATCATTGAAATCAGTCCGAATGAGAACATTAAATTAATGCTTAATAGCAAGAGTCCATTTGAAAATGGGAAAATAGAACAAGTCGAAATTGATCTTACAGATGTTCCTAAAGATGTACCAGAAGCATATGAGCGTTTGATTTTTGATGCAATCAAGGGAGATTCCACTTTCTTTGCTCATTGGGATGAGGTTGAGCTGTCTTGGGAATGGGTGCAGCCGATATTAGATGCATTTGAACAAAATGAGGTGCCGCTTCACTTCTATCCTGCTGGCTCTAATGGACCAGAAGCGTCTGAAAAACTGCTTGCAGCCAACGGATTCAAATGGTGGTTAGATAGTAAGCCGGCCAGCTCGAGTAAATTAGTTTCAATGACATAACAATACGCAAGCTGCACATATTGGCAATAGAAATGGAACATGATATAGGTATTACCTCTGTCTCACATTGTACGAATAAAGTTTTTATTGCCAATAGATATATGGATAAAAAATAAATACATTTTTTTCACAGTTAATCAGGAGGGGTTTAAGTATGAAAGTTGGTTTAATTGGGTTAGGGAAGATGGGTTTAAATTTAGGGAAGAATCTATTGGATCACAATCATCAAGTGTCTGCATTTGATTTGAATCCAAGCGCTGTTTCCGAAATGAAGGAATATGGAGCGGATGGTACTACAAGCTTAACAGAACTAGTCCAATCATTGGAAACGCCGAGAGTGCTTTGGATTATGGTTCCTCATAATGTGGTAGATTCTGTTATAGGCGAAATGGCTCCATTATTAGCTAAAGGAGATATTGTAATCGAAGCTGGAAACTCCCACTATAAAGAATCAATTCGTAGATATAATGAACTGAAGGAATTTGGAGTGCACTTTATGGATGTAGGTACATCTGGAGGAATGGCAGGTGCACGCAATGGCGCATGCTATATGATTGGTGGCGATCAAGCTGCATGGGATGTAGTGGAACCAATCTTCCGTGATACTGCTGTTGAAAATGGCTATTTCTTCGCTGGAGAAGCTGGTAGTGGACACTTCTTGAAAATGGTTCATAACGGAATTGAATACGGCATGATGGCAGCAATCGGAGAAGGATTTGAAGTTCTTGAGAAAAGTGACTTTAACTATGATTATGAAAAGGTTGCAAAGGTTTGGAATAACGGCTCTGTCATCCGGTCATGGCTGATGGAATTGACTGAGAATGCGTTTTCTAAGGATGCTAAATTAGATGAAATTAAAGGAATTATGCATTCATCAGGAGAAGGGAAATGGACGGTCGAAACGGCGCTTGATTTACAAGCAGCAACTCCTGTAATCGCTATGTCTCTTTTAATGCGTTACCGCTCCCTTGAAAACGATACATTTACAGGTAAAGTCGTAGCTGCACTCCGCAATGAGTTCGGCGGGCATGCTGTGGAAAAAAAATAATAATAATACGTTATTAAAACCTTTAAGCAATGTGCTTAAGGGTTTTTTCATATGAGCACGGTTTAAGTATATCCCTGCAAATACGTTTATAATAATAGGAACAAATAAAACTTGATCGGAGGAGCAGGGAGATTGAGATTAAGTGTATTAGATCAATCCGTGATTAGCAGCGGATCGACAGCTCATACTGCATTAAAAAACACATCAGCACTGGCACAAATAACAGAAGAACTAGGGTATGAGAGATTTTGGGTGGCAGAACACCACAATGCGAACGGTATTGCAGGAACGTCTCCTGAAGTACTGATTTCCCATGTAGCCGCAAAGACAAAGCATATTAAAGTAGGCTCAGGCGGTGTGCTTTTGCCACAATACAGTCCTTATAAGGTAGCCGAAAACTTTAAGGTGCTGGAAGCTTTGTATCCTAATCGTATTGATTTGGGGATTGGCAGATCTCCAGGAGGTTCTCCAGAAACTCGACTTGCCTTAACGGATGGAATTCGGAAAAGCTTAAATGAATTCCCTAGGCAAGTAAAGGATTTACAGAAGTATATTGTTGGCAATCAACATGAAAAGAATGCTGTAACTGCTTATCCTGTTCATGAGAGTGTGCCCGAACTGTGGATGCTGGGCGTGTCTCATCGAGGTGCAAGATTGGCCGCAGAGCTAGGTATTGCCTTCACCTTTGGTCATTTTATTGCACCATTGAATGGAAGAAGGGCGATGGAATATTATTATAAGCATTTTCAGCCCTCTGTTCATGCAAGTAAGCCAAAAGCCAATATTTGCATTTTTGTTATCTGTGCTGACACTTCTGGCAAAGCGGAGGAACTGGCTGCTAGCCTCGACTTATGGCTGCTCGCGCTCGGTAAAGGGGAGGCTAATGCTGAAATATTAAGCCCTGAACAGGTCAACCGTAAAGTGCTGTCCCAAGAAGATAAAAAAGTAATTAAGGAAAATCGCCGGAGAATGGTTGTCGGCACAAAAGAAACCGTTAGACTAGAGCTCATGCGCTTAAGTGAGCTTTATAATACAGATGAATTTATGATTTTGACGAATGTTTATCGTTTTGAAGACAAAGTGAGATCATATGAACTGCTGGCAGACATAAACTTTTAAGTAATCAAAAAACCTGAAGGAAAAATTTTTCAGGTTTTTTATGTAGATGAGAAGAAAAAGTTGACATTATTTTCTAGAGTGTTATAATAATTTTATCTTGAAGTAGAGATATGTTATATTGAGATATATCGCTATGCAACAAATGAGTATACTAAGAACCATTTGGAGGGAAATAAAAATGAGTAATTTCTTAGAAGCAATTAAAAATCGTCGTTCACATTATGCAATCAGTAAAGAACAAGTAGTATCTGATGAAAAGATTCAAGAAATCATTAATGAATCAGTACTTCATACTCCATCTTCTTTTAATTCTCAAAGCACAAGAGTTGTTGTTCTTCTGAATGACAATCATGATAAAGTATGGGATATCACTGCAGCTGAGTTGAAAAAGATTGTACCTGCAGAGAACTTTGCATCAACACAAGAGAAAATTAACAGCTTTAAGGCTGGTTATGGAACTGTATTGTTCTTCGAAGACCAAGAAACTGTTGAAGGATTGCAGCAAGCATTTGAACTGTATGCAGAAAACTTCCCAGTATGGGCAAACCAAACAAATGCTATGCACCAATTAGTGATTTGGACAGCTCTTGAAGAGGTTGGATTCGGCGCATCCTTGCAGCACTATAACCCATTGATTGACGAAGCTGTAGCAGCAGAATGGAATATTCCTTCAACATGGAAGCTTATCGCTCAAATGCCATTCGGAAAACCAACTGCGCAACCAGGTGAAAAAGAGTTCAAGCCATTAGAGGATCGTGTTAAATTTTACAAATAAGAAACAGTAAAGTGTGCAGATTTCCTGCACACTTTTTTATTCCCAAGCAGAAATAGGATGATGAATGAAAAAAGAAGTCCAATTTTCGTCAGACTTACAATAGATGGTACCTCCGATTTTTTCGATAATTTGCTTGCAAACAAATAAACCGATTCCTGTGCCAAGCTCCTTTGTTGTATAAAAGGGTTCAAAGATTGTCTTTGTGTTCTCTTCTTCAATCATTGGTCCATTATTAGAAATTACAAAGATTACTTCTTTGGCATCTTTTATTGTGTTTATTCTTAATTCCCTTTTGGTGGGCATTTGTTTTAATGCATCAATTGAATTCATTATCAGATTGAGCAAAACCTGCTTTAATTCATCTTTATACGTATAAAGGAAGAGAGGCATCGATTTATCGATTGTCAGATTAATTTTGTTATCAACAGTGCTCGCATAGCAAAGTTGTTTTAAATTATCAAATAGCAAATCGATAGCAACATTTTCCTTTCCTTTTTTGACAATCTCTGTTTTGGAAGTATGAAGGAATTGAGTAATTCTGAAATTTAATTCGTTCAGTTCATGTTGAATTATATCTAAATATTTTAAATCAGGATACTCATCGCGTAAGATTTTATTGAACCCGATTATTGCTGTAAGTGGATTTCTAAACTCATGAACAAAGCTGGAAGAAATTTGCCCAAGTATCGCCAGCTTATCCATATGGTTCTCATTAATATATTTTGTTTTCGTATGCAGTTCCCGATTCTTTAGTTGGGTGTACCTTTCCACTGAATGATAGCAGAAAGAATCAAAAAGGCTGTTCAGGTTATTTACGAAAGATTCTAATTCATGGGATGGGAGCTTTGCTTGAAAGCAATACTTAATAAGAATGCTTCTGCCTGTATTTACATTATAGATGAAGTCGCCGATATTGATGTCCGCTTCAAGCCGTTCTTTGCCAACCTTATAGGCAAATTCCTGAAGCTCTGCTTCAGAATATGTACTGGATAATGCCTTTATGAGGAGACCATACATGGTCACAGCATTTTTCTTAATTTCTTCCTTATGAGGATCATTGTTTTCAATGACGGACAATTCAATCCATTCATTGATAAAGGTAGATTGGTGCTCTGTCAAAAATAACATAAGTTTATTTTGTTGGTCGTTTATAAGCAAAACAAACCCTCACTTTGCATTTTTTTCGAATAATGAATGTTTTATGTAACTATTCGACGTATTGATTTAAATACCTTTATCAATTCCATTTTTGTATTTTTAAAAATTTATTAAGATCTTTTTGATTAGAATAAGAAATTTTTTCTAGGAATATTGATGCATAATATTCTTGCAATAGAAAACGTTATCATCTATAATAAGTTTAGTAAAGGATTGTTACTGTTAGGCAGGCAAAACCTGAATCAACTAAACTTATGGAGCAATGCAGTTTATCTATGAGTTTATTTGGTTCGGGTTTTTTTATGATAAAATTCGAAGGAAAAGTGATAATAATGAAAATTTTAAAAGTGTTTAATAATAATGTCGCTTTGACTAAAGACCTTAATTCTACTGAGATGGTAGTGATGGGAAAGGGACTTGCATTTCAGAAGAAGGTCGGAGATGAAATAGATGAGGAAAAAGTCCAAAAGATTTTTGTCTCGCCTTCGGAAAACTTTGCAGCCAAGCTTTCTGAGCTATTGAATGAAATCCCTTATGAAATAATGTCTATTTCAAAAGACATTATTGAACTTGCAGAAAGAGAATTGCATACAGAGCTGAATGATTCCTTGTATTTATCCTTATCGGATCATATCCACTTTGCCATTACGAGAATAAAAAATGATATTCCCATTAAAAATGCCCTTATGTGGGAAGTGAAGAAGTTCTATAAAGCGGAGTACCATGTTGCTCGCATAGCTCTGGGATTGATCAAAGAAAGAACAGGTATGGAACTTCCGGAAGACGAGGTGGCTTCCATAGCCCTTCATATCTTTAATGCAAGACAAGACAATACTGGCTTGGAAGAAACAGTAACAATGACAAATATCGTTAAAGATGTGACGAATATCGTTAAGTATCATTATGGCATAGATTTTAACGAGGAATCAGTCAACTACAGCCGGTTTGTCACACATCTGCGCTATTTTGCATACCGTATGCTTCGCGGAGAAATAAATGATGAGCATAATGACGCACTTTATAATCAAGTTAAAAGACAATATTCAGAAGCATATAAATGTACAATGAAGGTTGCAGATTACTTGGAAAAAGAATACTCTATGAAAATGACAAAGGACGAACTTGCCTACTTCATGATTCACATCCATAGAGTTTCTATAAGAGAGAAACGAATTTAATAAGAACAAAAGAACCACTGTTTCTAAACAGTGGTTCTTTTGTTGTGTTTACCCTTGCTGATTTATTTTCGAATCGGTAATTTTCTCATTGCTCATGCACAATATAAACACAAATGACAGTAGAAGTGGAACAAACGTCCACAGGAAGGTTGTACTGATAGAATCTGCGAGCACATCGGTAATCTGCTTCAGAATATCTGCAGGGATATGAGCCCGTGCTTCTGGTGACAGAATGCTTCCGCTATCCGCTCCGCCTGCTCCTTCTTGCATCGCTGCTGGAAGATTATCTGTAAAGCTGTTTCTTTGGATTACTCCAAACACAGTAATACCCAATGTCATTCCAAGTGAACGAAGGAAATTGCTTGTTGAGCTGGCAATTCCCCGCTGCTGTGGTAAAGCTTTTTGCAAGGATGCCATTCCAAGTACAGAGAAGGAAGGTCCTACACCGAGTCCAATTACCATCATATAAATCGTGATAGTCCACCTTGGTGTGCTTGGATCAAGTGTGCTTAAAAGGAATGTGCCGATTGCCATAATAATTCCGGAAGAAAGCATGATGGACTTATAGCTGAATTTATTTGCGAATGCTCCGCCAAGTGCTGCTGCAATACTTGATGTCACCATCATCGGCAGCAGAAGCAATCCTGAATTGGTAGCAGTCCCGCCAGTTACTCCTTGAATATACAGCGGGATGTAGATAGTTGACACCATAAATACACCGCCGTAGAACATCCCCGTCAATACACTTGACGTGTAAAGTCGCTCTTTAAACAAATTAAATGGAAGGATTGGGTCTTTGGCCCGTTTCTCCACAAGAAGAAAAACGATGAAGCAAACAACAGATAGGCAAAATAAGGAGATGATCTGCCATGACTGCCATGGATAAGTTTCCCCGCCCAATTCTAGTCCGAACATTAAAGAAATAGAAAAACCAAGCAAAAATACAAAGCCAAACCAATCAATGATTTGTTTTGTATGTGTTTTCGACTCTTTATAAAAAATAACGATTAATGCTAATGCGATGATTCCGATTGGAATGTTAATAAAAAAGATCCAGCGCCAATCGAATTGTTCCGTAATGAAGGAGCCTAATAATGGGCCTGCAATACTGGATAAACCGAAGACTGCGCCGAAAATACCGCTCATTTTACCGCGGACTTCACGAGGGACTACATCCCAGATAATTGTGAATGCAATTGGCATCAAGGCGCTTCCGCCAATACCTTGTATCGCCCTGAAAATACAAAGCTGTATCATTGTATTTGCCATGCCGCAAAGAATAGAGCCAGCTAAAAATAATAAAATTCCAAATATAAAAAACTTCTTTCTGCCATACATATCTGATAGTTTACCAAATATCGGCATACCTGCCATCTCTGCCACTAAATACGCGGAAGTAACCCAAACATATTTATCCATACCGCCTAAGTCACCGATAATGGAGCCCATGCTTGTTGCTACAATTGTGTTGTCCAGAGATGCAACAAAAATACCAAGCATCAAGGCGATCATAACAGGAACTAATTTTGTCTGATTAGAAGACATAAAATATAACCCTCATTTCTTTATTTAACAGTGTTAAATGGCCAATATGCAGTTTAACATGGTTAAATAGCTTAGTAAAGAATTATTGCCACAAATAATATACAATATAAGTGATAAGAGGTGACTTTTATGACAAGAAAAAATGTCAGCAAAGAAACGATTACAAATGCAGCTCTTGAGCTGCTTCATGAAAATGGTCTGTCACATGTGACGATGAGAAATGTTGCAGCAAAGCTGAAAATAAAGGCCCCTGCCTTATACTGGTATATAAAGAATAAACAGGAGTTATTACAGCTGCTTGCCGAGTACATATCAGGTCAATTTGAATTTCCGAAGGAATGCGTAAGCTGGGAAGAAGAAGTTGAGTTATTTTCCCTTGAATTCAGGAGGGTATTGCTCTCTGTTCCTGACGGAGCAGAAATTATGTTGGATACATTGCCTGTTACAAGGAAGCGGTTGCTGTTGATTGACAGGACATTCGCAATTTTTCACAGGGCAGGTTTACAAGAAGATAAAATCTTTCAGGCAGTTAACAATATTAATACATATGTGACTGCATATGTACTCGATGAGCAAAAACAGCAAAGACTGCTTGAAGAAATTGGGTTCAAAGCAATTCAAGAGAAGTTTTCCCAAGCAATTGCAGAAATATCGAAGGAAGAAGCTCCCTATATATATCACCATTTCCTGTCCCCACAAGAAAATTTAAAGTCAAAGGATGATTTCCTGTTGAGTTTAAGAGTAATCATTAAAGGACTGCAGCAGATGCAATAGGAATTATAGAAAGGATACCGTTTGGATTTATTGAGTTTGCCGTCAAAAGGGGAGATAACTTTAAACTATTGCAATCAGTGCAATCTCCTTTCTCCTTACAAGTGTTTATAAATAGTCTTTAAAGGGTGCCATCTGGCATCTTTTTTTATCTATTTTCAAATAATGAAAATGATTACATTTTATTTTTTAAATGTATAGACAAATACTATTAAATGATTATAATAATAAATGTAAGCGGTTTTTGAAAACGATTTAGTGAATAATAATCATATAAAAGGTAAAGGAGCATGATCGATATGAAAAAGATATTACTAGCTTGTAGTGCAGGAATGTCTACTAGTTTACTAGTTACAAAGATGGAAGAACATGCAAAAACAATCGGAGAGGAAGCGAAGATTTGGGCTGTCGGCCAGGATAAAGCAAAACAAGACATGGCTGATGCAGATGTAGTTTTAATTGGTCCGCAAATGAGCTTCTTGAAGGGCGAACTTCAAAAAGCAGCAGATGAATATGGAATTAAAGTAGATGTTATTGACATGATGGCATATGGATTGGCAGACGGCAAAAAAGCGTATGAACAAGCACTTGCTTTGATGGGTGATAAGTAATGGAAAAGATTGATGTAAATACATTAACAGCAGAACAAATCAATTTCATGCTTATCCTTCACAGCGGCAATGCAAGAAGCAAAATCATTGAAGCGCTTCGTGAGTACCGTGCAGGTAAGCCGGAGGCAGCAGATGAACTGCTTGTACAAGCAGAGGCAGATTTAAGTGTTGCTCACGAAATCCATTTCAAGCTGGTTCAGCAAGAGGCATCTGGAAATAAGGTTGAATTCGCGCTTCTTTTAATGCATGCAGAAGACCATTTAATGTCTACGCTTTCAATGAAGGAGCTTGTAAAGGAATTGCTGGAAATATTTAAAGAAAAAAAATTATAAACTAGCTGCATATCCATAAGGGGGAGAATCCTGTGTTTGAAAAATTAAGCAAATATTTGGTGCCTATAGCAGGTAAATTAAATAACAACCGTTATTTGACAGTCCTGCGTGACGCATTTATGCTGTCATTTCCGTTGACGATTTTCGGTTCTATCTTTGTCGTGCTGACAAACCTGCCATTCTTGAAAAAATTCATGAGTGCGGATTCTATTGCGACATTCCAATCTTTGTTTGGCATTGCTAACTCGGCAACAATGGGCATCATGTCTGTGTTTGTCGTGTTTGGTATCGGGTATTACCTGTCCAAAAGCTATAATGTGGAGGCTGTGTTTGGCGGTGCAATAGCACTAGTTTCTTTCTTATTATTAACGCCATTCGTTGTTCAGCCAGAGACAGGTGATGCGATTTCCGGGGTTATTCCAGTCGACCGTCTCGGTGCGAAGGGTATGTTCCTTGGAATGATCACTGCATTTATCGCCGGTGAAATTTATCGTATTATCGTGCAAAAGAATATTACTATAAAGATGCCTCCTGGTGTACCGCCAGCAGTGGCAAAATCATTTGCGGCATTAATTCCTGCTGTTCTTACATTAACTTTCTTCCTGCTTGTTAATGTTCTTGTGACAGCTGCTTTTGATACGAATTTGCATGATGTTATTTATAAAGCAATTCAAGCACCGCTTGTAGGCTTGGGCAGCGGTATCATCCCGACGCTTATTGCCGTATTCTTTATCCAGATTCTATGGTTCTTCGGACTGCATGGCCAAATTATCATCAACTCTGTTATGGACCCGATTTGGAATACACTTCAAGTGGAAAACTTGACAGCATATACAAGCGGACAAGAAATACCTCATATTATTTCAAAACCGTTCATGGAAATTTATACAGTCGGCATGGGTGGAACAGGTATGACACTTGCAGTTGTGTTTGCTATCCTTGTGTTCATGAAGAGCAAGCAGATGAAACAAGTGGCAAAGCTGGGACTTGGCCCTGGTATCTTTAACGTAAATGAACCGATCATCTTTGGTTTGCCAATTGTTATGAACCCATTGATTGTTGTACCTTGGATTATTTCACCAATGATTGTTACATTAGTAACCTATTTCGCGATGTCAACTGGAATTGTTCCGCCTCCTACTGGCGTTACAGTACCATGGACTGTACCATTCTTTATCAATGGCATCATGGCTACTAACTCCCTTGCAGGAGGATTAATGCAGCTCGTAAATATGGCAATTGTATTTGCAATCTGGTTCCCGTTCCTGAAAGTTATTGACCGTGTCAATATTAAAAAGGAAGAAGAGGAAACGAAAAAGGCATCTTAATATAAATCACTTTAGAAGGGGGGAAGCAGAGTATTGTCTTAGCGGCAGCAAAGCACAGTATTCCTGCTTTTTCCTTTAAAAATAAGTAATACATCTTAGACAGGTTTTTTGAAAGGGGAAAGAAGAAATGTCCGTAAATAATGAAGTGAAATATCGTTTTCCAGAAGGTTTCTGGTGGGGGTCAGCTGCATCTGCGACACAAACAGAGGGAGCAGCAAATGTGGACGGAAAAGGTCAAAATATATGGGACTACTGGTATGAACAGCAGCCAGAACGTTTTTTTGATGGAGTTGGTCCCGAAGATACTTCACAGTTTTATGTAAAGTATAAGGAAGATATTAAGCTGATGAAGGAAATCGGCCATAATTCATTCCGTATGTCTATTTCCTGGTCAAGACTGTTCCCTGAGGGCAAAGGAGAAATTAACCCGAAAGCAATTGAATTCTACAATAATGTTATTAATGAATTTATTGAAAATGGTGTAGAGCCATTTGTTGGGCTGTTCCACTTCGATATGCCGATGGAACTACAGAAAATCGGAGGCTGGGCAAACAGGGAAGTCGTTGATGCATATGTAACTTATACTAGTACTTGCTTCGAGCTGTTTGGTGACCGTGTAAAAAAATGGTTTACTCATAACGAACCAATTGTTCCAGTAGAAGGCGGCTATCTGTATGACTTCCACTATCCAAATGAGGTGGACTTTAAGAAGGCTGTCCAAGTTGGCTATCATACAATACTTGCAAGTGCAAAAGCCATTCAAGCATATAAAAAACAAGGACAAGATGGAAAAATTGGTATCGTTCTAAACTTGACACCATCTTATCCGCGCAGCCAAAATCCGGCAGATGTAAAAGCTTCGGTACTGGCTGATGCTTTCTTTAACAGATCGTTTCTTGATCCGTCCGTGAAAGGGGAATTCCCGCAGGAGCTTGTTGATATTCTTAAAGAAGAGGGCTTCATGCCTGAAATTGAGGATGGAGATTTGGAAATCATCCGTGATAATACGGTCGACTTGCTTGGTGTCAATTATTATCAGCCAAGAAGAGTGAAAGCAAAAGAGCATCTTGCTAATCCGGAAGCTCCATTTATGCCAGATCGCTATTTTGATAACTATGTGATGCCAGGCAGAAAGATGAACCCACACCGCGGCTGGGAAATCTATGAAAAAGGGATATATGATATTCTTATTAACCTGAAGGATAATTATGGAAATATCGAATGCTTTATCTCGGAAAATGGGATGGGCGTTGAAGGGGAAGAAAAGTTCCGCGATGAAAATGGCATCATTCAAGATGAATACCGAATTGAGTTTATTTCAGGTCACCTTAAATGGATACATCAAGCAATCGAGGAAGGTTCTAATGTAAAAGGGTATCATCTGTGGACATTCATGGATAACTGGTCTTGGACAAATGCTTACAAGAACAGATATGGCTTTGTGTCTGTTAACCTTGAAAAGGACGGAGAACGTACAATTAAAAAGAGTGGACAATGGTTCAAAACAGTAGCAGAAAATAACGGCTTCTAATTTAACCTGAAAAAGTGATTTCGCCTAGAAATCACTTTTTTTTATTTGGAATCCTAGAGACCTGCTGTCTATTGACTGTTAACTTCATATCGTTTTATAATTAAGTTATCGGTTAAGTAAAGTAAAATGATAACGCATACATACAACTGATGAAAATCAAATGGAGGAATGCGAGATGAAATTCGATATGCCTTTGCATGCTTTAAATCAATATAAGGGAATAAACCCAAAGCCGGCGGACTTCGATGCT
>JAPSHL010000090.1 GCA_031179905.1 Bacillus sp. (in: firmicutes)
CCAAGCTGGTCCATCCATACTGGAACGGCAACAAGCAATTATACATTTATTTGGGGTATGTGCGGCGAAAACATCACTTATACGGATATGGACCATGTAAAAATGGAAGACTTGCGCTAATAATCCGAAATACAAAGATAAAAAGGAGGAAATGATAATGACACAATTCGATCAATTTTCTTTAGATTATTTTAAGCTGGACGGGAAAGTGGCTATTGTAACAGGGGGTAACACAGGTTTAGGACAGGGCTATGCAGTTGCTCTTGCTAAAGCAGGCTCTGATCTATTTATCGTCACACATAATGACGACTGGGACGAAACAAAGGAGTTGCTTGAAAAAGAAGGGACAAAAGCAATCTTTCATAAGGCTGATTTGACAGACAGAACACAAGCAAAAGCTGCAATAGAAGCATGCCAAGAAGCTTTTGGGAAAATCGATATTTTAGTCAATAATGCAGGCACAATAAGACGTGCGCCATTACTGGAATATACAGAAGACGATTGGGATGCAGTCATGGACATCAACTTGAACGCTGTGTATTTTTTGAGCCAGGCTGCAGCAAAAATCATGAAGGAACAAGGAAGCGGGAAAATCATTAATGTTGCATCCATGCTGTCGTTCCAAGGAGGCAAGTTTGTTCCACCTTACACTGCGAGCAAGCATGGAGTTGCCGGTATTACGAAAGCTTTCGCTAATGAACTTGCTGAATATAACATCCAAATTAATGCTATTGCGCCAGGCTATATTAAAACAGCAAACACAGCACCGATTCGGGCTGACGAAAAACGAAATGCAGAAATTTTAGCGCGCATACCTGCTAATCGCTGGGCCGATCCAGCAGATTTAATGGGCGTAATCGTCTTTTTAGCAAGCAGAGCTTCAGACTATATGAACGGCCACATTTTAGCTGTTGACGGCGGATGGTTAGCTAGATAACCCAATTGTTCAGTTAAGGACATTTTTCATTCTTTTCAATGGAAAATGTCTTTTTTGTTATTGCGTTTTTCTTTAAGTTAATAAAAAGGAATTACAAGGAGTGATAAAGAATAAATGTAAAGTCATGCTTTAAAAAATATGAGGACTTTGGCTGCCGGTTTGATTGATAATATCGCCTTTAGCAGATGGGATTTATGCTGGCGCTTTAGTGCGTTATTAAATGATTTATGACAAGAATAGGCATTAGAAAGAGGTTATGAAACAAGTGGCTATAAAAGGAATTAATCATTTGTTGTTTTCTGTCTCTAATTTGGAGCAATCAATTGCTTTTTTTCAGAACGTGTTTGATGCAAAACTTCTTGTTAAAGGCAGAGCCACTGCCTACTTTGATTTGAATGGCCTTTGGCTTGCATTAAATGTAGAAGAGAATATTCCTCGAAAGGAAATAGATTTATCTTATACCCATATTGCTTTTTCCGTAGAGGAAGATGATCTGGACTTTTTGTACGATAAGTTAACGAATTTGAATGTAACAATACTGTCAGGACGACCGCGGGATGAAAGGGACAAGCACTCTATTTATTTTACTGATCCTGATGGCCATAAGTTTGAATTTCATACAGGCACATTACAGGACAGGCTAAAGTTTTATAAGGAAGATAAACAGCATATGTGCTTTTTTGAGTAAAAGCAGGAATATAAGCTTACAGGGCAATGAAAGTTTAGGGGCTTAGCTTATTTAACGGACCCCAAGTCATTGCACTTGAGCTATATTGAGTAAGAATCACAATGAAAATTATGAAGGGCAGGGAACTGTAATGAAAAAATGGGCATTCGTATCTGATTTTGATGGGACAATTTCTAAAAAGGATTTTTATTGGATTGTTATTGATCGTTATTTTCCTGAGGGCAAGGAGCTATTTAAGGAATGGAAAAACGGCAGCATAAAGGATATTGATTTCTTAAGCACTGTTTTTTCAGCGATACACCAGGATGAGGACCAAATTATACGTGATGTACACGGCATCCCGATTGATGAGCATGTACCTGCGTTTGTAAAGGCAGTTCAGCAAAGCGGCGGGGATTTTTATATTTTGAGTGCCGGTACAGACTATTACATAAAGCATATTGTTGAGAAATATGGATTAGAGCAGGTTATTATCCTCTCAAATGAAGGCGTGTATAAGGAAAGAAATATTCACTTGAATATTAATAAAGACGATTGGAAGTACTCCGAAAGATATGGAATTGACAAGGCCATTGTCATCCAAAAGCTGAAAGAGCAATATGACAAAGTTTACTTTGCAGGTGACAGTGAGCCAGATTCCCACCCAGCTGCTTTTGCTGATATTACCTTCGCAAGGGATGTGCTGAAGGACTTACTTGCAGAGAAAGAAATTGAGTTTATCCCATTTGATTCCTTTAAGGAAATTGAAAATGAACTTGTAAAAACTGGAGTTATAATTACGAATAAGTAACTGAAATTTAAGGGAATGTAAAGATATTGTTAATATCATGTATTTATCCTGTATATACAATATGATGGAGTTAGTAGGATCAAAGGGGTGAGCATTTGTTTAAAAAGTTTATTCGTAAAATTCAAGAAATTTCTGGAAGCCACAGTGATCGTCATAGGCACAGAAAATACAGCAGCAGTCGTCGCAGATACCACCGAAGCAGCAGTAGTTCTGGCAGAAGAAAACACGACAGATACGGTGGCAGCCATCGCTACAAGCGCAAAAGCTACAGCAGCAGCTAACCAAAAACTCTTGCTCACATATTAGAGCAAGAGTTTTTTTATTGTCTCGTCAATATCTTCCCGTACACTTTGTACATCGCGGTATCCTTCTTCAATGCCAAGGAGCTTTTTTAAAAGCTTAACTGTTGCCTCGTTAAGCTCAAGCTCCTCAAGCCAGGTTCCCTTTCTTTTTCGCTTGCCTGTATAAGTCGAATACAGCAAAAAGAGGAGACATTCGCCTATATCATAAAAATCATCCTGTTTACGCTCTGCGGCAGACTTTGAATCTATTATTTTTTTGGCAAGGCCATAGTCTATTAAGAACAGGTTATCTTCTTGCAATAGAATATTGGGAGGACGAATATCATCATGAAAAATATGTTCAGAATGCAAATAATCGACAGCAGTTAACAACTTGTCAATTAGCTTTAAAGCTTCTAATTCTGAAAATGTCCGCTTTTTGTAAAAAAGTAAATCTTCAATATTGAAGCCTTCTACATACTCCATTACATAAAATGTTTCCTTCTCTGTCTGTATTTTGTCAATCAAACGGGGAATTTGTTTATGATTAAGGGCCGACAGTAAATCCATCTCTGAGAGGAAACGAAGTCTCTCCTTTTTTTTCAATGCCTTGCTTGGACGCAGCTGTTTTGCTACATATTTTTTGCCTGTTTCTATATTTGTACATTTATAAATAATTCCATATCCACCCATTCCAACACATTTATCAATACGAAAAGTATCGCCAAGAAGAGCCCCTTTCTCTAGAGGGCGGTCATATATCCATTTCAAAAGAAACTTCCAATTCATTCATACACATCCTAAAAAGCTATTCTTAAGCTTATTGTAGCAAATTACAAACTTTGTTGATAATGGAAAGTTGATAACAGACAGTTGGATATTTTTAGGAATAGCCGGCGAAGGTCACTAATATGATAAATAAAAGGAGATAAGAAGGTGATACATTGGAAAGTTTCTTGATAACTCAATTTTTATTTTATGGGCTTATCTTTGCAGCGTTTTTTTTCTCCTGGAAAATCGGCAAGAATCTGCTTGAAAAGAAGGGGATAATCGCTGCAATACTAGCATCAATCCTCTCAAGTACAATCATATTAGCAATTTGCGGCGCTGTATGGCACCAAGTTGTACCAGAATTAATCACTAAGGGGGTTATCCTGATTATCTATGGTGCAGCAATAGCCGCAGGTAATCTACTGGTTGTTAATCTTTTGCTCAATAAAAAATCAAGGCAAAATGGTTGATATCTCTTAAGAAAGTTTGTAAACAATGATATCTTTATTTAACAGTGAAGAGGTTTTAATTTTGGTTATCTTTCCTTTAAAAGGGGATATTGATTCCCGTTGCAAGGGTTCATTATCCACTGGTGATAGCGCCAAGCAGCTTCAGTACTCCGCACTTCAGGGGCTTGGCTGTCTCGCTAACCCCGTAGGAGTCTCACCCCTTCCGCTCTAATCAACATCTTTGTTTGAATGAGCTTCTTTTTATGGGTTTAGTTCTTCTATTCAACTTTAGCATTGTCTTTAAGGCAATGCTGTTTCTCTCTGCCATAAAATGAAGAAAAAGAAATAGGCAACCTAAAAATTATATGCTATACTTTTTCTTTTATGTATAATAATTAATATAAAAAAATTCAGACTAAAGAATGTTTTTCTCATGATCATATAGAATATATAGGACATGGTCATGTATAAACAATCATGATAATAATATAGAAGTGATTGTTTGCTAACATCAGAGAAAGAGAGTGTGAAGGATAATCATGAGTGAGCAGAAATTAGCGAGAGGATTAAAGAACAGACATGTTCAGCTGATTGCAATCGGTGGTGCGATCGGAACAGGGTTATTTCTTGGTTCAGGGAAGTCTATCCATCTAGCAGGACCATCCATATTATTTGCCTATATTATCACAGGCATAATCTGTTTTTTAATTATGAGAGCATTGGGTGAATTGCTTCTTTCCAATTTGGAGTACCACTCGTTTGTTGATTTTGTACAAGATTATCTTGGCAGCATGGCTGCATTTATAACAGGCTGGACCTACTGGTTTTGCTGGATTACAATCGCTATGGCAGATTTAACAGCAGTCGGACTGTATACGCAGTATTGGTTTCCTGCTGTTCCGCAATGGGTGCCGGGGTTAATATTGCTTGTAATCCTTCTATGTATGAACCTTGCGACAGTTAAGCTTTTCGGGGAAATGGAGTTTTGGTTTGCCCTAATTAAGGTCATTGCCATACTGGCTTTAATTGTAGTCGGTTTATTTATGATTTTTAAAGGAATTACAACAGATGCCGGCCCATCAGGTTTCTCCAATTTGTGGAGTCATGGAGGCATGTTCCCGAACGGCATGAACGGTTTTATCCTTTCTTTCCAAATGGTTGTGTTTGCTTTTGTAGGAATTGAGCTAGTCGGTTTGACTGCGGGAGAAACAGAAAAGCCTGAGGAAGTTTTGCCGAAAGCAATCAACAGTATTCCAATCAGAATTTTGATTTTTTACGTCGGAGCATTGCTTGTTATTATGGGTATTTATCCTTGGAATGCCATTAATCCGGCAGAAAGCCCGTTTGTACAAGTGTTCTTAACGGTTGGAATCGCTGCAGCAGCAGGGGTGGTCAATTTTGTTGTCCTTACATCTGCAGCCTCAGCATGTAACAGTGCCATCTTTAGTACAAGCAGAATGGTGTTTTCACTAGCGAAAAATGAAAATGCACCTGCACCGATGACAAAGCTGACAAAAAGACAAGTACCAGCAAATGCACTCTACTTTTCTTTAGTCGTTATTTTGGTGTCTGTTGTTTTAAACTATATTATGCCTAAAGATGTATTTACATTGATTACGAGTATTTCCACTGTATGCTTCCTATTCATTTGGGCAATCATTGTCATTTGTCATATGTTATACAGAAAAAGGAAGCCGGAATTGGCTAAAGGAAATCCATTTAAGATGCCCCTTTACCCAGTTGCTAACTATATCATTTTAGCATTTTTAGCATTTATTTTAGTTGTCCTTGGTTTTGCAGAGGATACTAGAATTGCATTGTTTGTGACACCAGTCTGGTTTATTCTGTTGATAGTTATTTATCAATTCCGCAAAAAAGCAGTTAACGAAAGATAGGAGGAAAGGCAGCGAGCTCGCTGCCTTTTCCTTATTTTTACGAGAACATTACAATAATATAAACTTTATGTTGACGTTAAGACAAACTTCCGTTAATATGAATACATCAAGCAGCTAAAGCTCTTCAGTTAATACATACATTTTGATCCGATAGTTCAGCGGGAGAATACATCCTTGACAGGGATGGGGTCGGGGGTTCGAATCCCTCTCGGATCATCAAGAAAAGGTCACTTTCCATTGAGGAAGTGGTCTTTTTTTTTGCCTTAATAATCTTATAACAGACTGATCTTATTTTTTAAACTTTAATATTAAAATAAGTATTATAGAAACAAACAATATAAATAACAAATGGGAAACAGCTTCGTAGAAACTAATATAGAGTTGTAAGTGTATGTTTTTATAAACATAGAGATCCAAAAAAAGTTTCTTCCTGTTTGAAGACAAGTGAGATGTCAACCGGTTGACATAATAAACTTCGTTGATATAAAATGATTTTGAAAACGCATTCATTCTTAATCCGGATGAAAATCTCTATAGAACATTTTTGCACTTGTAAGGTTAGATATTTAAAAAGATATTAATAAATAACTTCATTAGGAGTTGGCGTATGTAATATTTACTAATTACAAAACACCCGGGTATGATAATTTGAACAGAGGAGAATTAGTTAATAATTTACATGTTTTAAGGGGGTGAAAAATGTTTTTTTCATTACGCAATAGATTACTTTTGGTTTTTACTTGTTTATTAACAATTCCTTTTATCATCTTCTCCTTCTTGGTTCCTAGTTGGTTTTCTTCGGTTATTGAAGACCAGACTAAGGATTTAACCGTAGAGATGATGGATCAATACTCATTGTATATAGAATCTATTACAACTCAAGCGGAGGAATTGGGAAAACAAATTCTTGTAAATCCCACAACTGTGCAGTGGCTAAAAACGGATAGGGTGTCATCGGGAGTGACGAAAAACGAAAGGTTATTGATTAGGAATCAAATGAAGAATCTTCTTGCATCGATGACCGTAAATAACTCCAACGGTATGTCTATTTCGGTCATGCACCATGATGGAACAGGTATTTGGGGAAATAATCCTCTTTTAAAGCAAGAAGAGTGGTATAAGGAGTTTAGGAGTGATAACAAATCGCTTGTGTCTTCCCATAAAGATCCCTATCAGCCTACTCTTGGAAATATCAATAGTTATATACTTCCATTAATAGATATGAGTACATTATCCTCCTACGGTATTATTAAGGTGAATTTTCCAACTGAACTACTTGAAAAGGCCTTAAATAAAAATAAAGTTGGACAAAAGGGACATGCTTATTTACTAAATAGTAAGGGAGAAAATACGTTAACAGGAGAGATTCATATTCCGAAACAAGTGTTAACAAATAGTTTATCCACTATAAATAACGGTGAAAATGTTAGTGGATTATTAGAAGTAGAGTTTAATGATGAGTCATATTTGGTGTTTTATCAAAAATTAACTGTTGGAGGCTGGATATTACTAAGTGAGGTGACGAAGTCAGACTTATTTTCAAACGCGAATGATTTACGTCATCGCATGCTTACAATAAGTGGATTTGTTTTTATATTAACTATTGTGGCTTCATACATGCTTTCCTCTAATATAATTAGTCCATTAGGGAAGCTAGCTAAAGCAATGAAATATTTAGAAAGAGGAGATTTTGCTGGGGCAAAGCGATATATGCCCACAATTAAATCTCAAAACAATGAAGTTGGTTTTCTAGTAAATGTATTTAGGCATACAGTAGATCAGTTAACGCATAGAATTGAAACTGAGTACGAGGCTAATATTCGTAGGAGAGATGCAGAGTATAAAGCTTTATTACTTCAAATCAATCCTCATTTTATGAATAATACACTTGAAATAATAGGTGGATTGGCGGCTCAAGGGAAAAGTAGGGAAGTCATGAATGTTAGTGTTTATTTGGGGCGGATGATGAGGTATTCCTTAAATACTCAAAATGATGTGGTTACCTTAGAAGAAGAAATGAGTTATATTCGCAGTTACACCAATATTTTAAAAATGAGGTACGTAGATTCCATTTCTATTACAATTGAGGAAGATAGTCAGGCGAAAACTTTCCCTATAATAAAATTTATATTACAGCCACTTATTGAAAATGCAGTGAAATATAGTTTTAGTGAAAAAAGTAGTGCTAGTATTTGTATAAAAACAGAAATTGTACATAATCATCTTATTTTACAAGTAGAAGATAAAGGAGTGGGTATGTCTGTTACCTTATTAGCAAAATTACTCCAGCGAGAAACTGTTGCCCATGAACCAACGAACGTTCTGCAAAGTAGAGGTACGAGTATTGGCTTAAGAAATGTGCTTGGTAGATTAAAGCTTTACTATGGAGAGGACTTTTCCTATCATATTGAATCTAAAAAGGATATAGGTACAAAAATCCAATTAAGTATTAAGTATAATGAGGGTGATTTGGGTGTTAAAGGTGCTAATCACTGATGATGAAATGCAAGTCCGCATGGGGCTTCGGATGAAAATCAATTGGGAAGAAGAGGGGTTTGAAATTGTTGGAGAAGTCTCCAATGGTAAAGAAGCCATCGAATGGTTAAGAACGAAAAAGCTTGATCTTTTAATCACTGACATGAGAATGCCTATTATGGATGGTCTTGAATTGGCACATTTCTGCTATGAGGAATTCCCACAGGTTAAGGTTATTGTACTATCAGGTTACTCTGATTTTGAGTATGTTAGAGGTTCGATGAAGGAAGGAGTAAAGGATTATTTATTGAAGCCAATAGCCTCAGATGAGTTAGAGGAAACATTAAGGAAAATTCGAAAAGAAATAGAAGAAGAGAAAAAAAAACAGGCTGATAAAGAAAAAATGTTACATCTTGTCATGACCCATCTTCAAGCAGTACAAGAGCAATATTTGTTGTATCTTGTAAAGGAAGCATGGCCAGATTTAGTGATGGTGAAAGAAAGGCTTTGCCAACTGCAACTAGAAGAGATGACTAGTTCAAACTCAAAGTTTCAAATTCTTTCAGTAGAAATTAGGGACAAGAGCAATCAACCTGATCGTTTGCGAGAACTATGGCTTCCCTTTCAAATGATGTGTAAGGAAATCGCACAAGGCGAAAAGAATTTATACACTTTTTATGATCCTAGCTACACGAATATGATTCACTTCCTGAAGATTGTGCACAGAAAACAGCACTCACTCCTAAATATAGTCAAAGTGATTCAAGCGCAAGTAAAGGATTTACTCGAGTTAGAGACAGTTATTGGGATAGGGAGTATTGTTGATGGAGTATCGAATCTAAATAATGCATATATTTCAAGTTTATTAGCTTGGAGCAAGAGTCAGTTAGAGTCACGTTCTCAAGTAATTGATGTATCTGATTTGCAGACAGAGGTTTTTGAAATTTCTTCTGACATGGAGAGAAAGTTAACAAATGCAGTGGAGAATGCCAATTTCACTAGCTTTAAAGAAAACTTATATACGCTCTTGGGAAATAATAGAGGTCAGTCGATTTTGGCCTTTTCCTTTATCTCAAACCGAGTATTATTTCTATTAGGGGCATCAGCTCGAAAATATAATATGGAAACTAAGGAAGTTCAAAACATGATGTGGAACTGTCAACAAACTATATGGGAATTAAATTCTAATCATAAAGTTATTGAAAAGCTTACGGATTTATCCCGACACATTATTGAAAAAGTAAGGACCGCGCGATTTTCAAATGGAAAATCTGTTATTGAGGGAGTACGCCAATATTTGGATCAGCACTATGCAAATGAGATATCGCTTACCTTCTTATCAGAAATGTTTCATATTAACAGCGCCCATTTATCTGAAACGTTTAAAAATCAAGTAGGTCAAAACTTTAGTGATTACCTTGTAAATATAAGAATGGAGAAAGCAAAGGAGTTCCTAAAAGACAAACAACTAAAAATTATAGATGTCGCAAACCTCGTTGGTTATACGAACTCAGGATATTTTAGCACGGTTTTCAAAAAGCATTTTCATCAAACTCCTGTTGATTTTCGTAATAACTTGAAGAAAAATAGGAAGGAAATGAACGGATGAAAAAACGGTTCACATTCATTCTAACTTTTGTGTTTTTTCTTGGACTTATGTTAGCTGCAACTTACCTCTTATCACCAGATGAAAAAAAAGAGACAGAAGAACGGTCTCCAACACTTCAACCAACAGAGCTTACTTTTTGGAGAAACAGAGGAAATGATGCAGAAAATAAAGCCTTTGATGAGTTAATCTCTTCTTTCGAAAGGCTAAATACCGATATTAGGATTAAGATGAAAACAATTCCTTATAGTGATTATGAAGTAAGGCTTCGTACAGAAATTGCAATTGGCACACCTCCGGATATTATGGCTATAGATAGTCCCACACTCGCCCTATATGCCCATGCGGGTTCACTTTTGTCCATTGATTCATTGATGAAGGAAGAGGGGGATATTGAGGATATCCCTATATCGACATTAAAGGGACTAAGTTATAAGGGACAAATTTATCTTGCCCCAATTGCTGAATCAAGTATTGCTCTTTTTTATAATAAGCATTTACTGAAAGAGGCAGGCGTCCCATTTCCATCTCCAAATCCGAATGAACCTTTGACCTGGGACGAAGTGATTGAAATAGCTAAAAAAGTTACAGCTTCAAAAAAGGGAACCATAGGAATTGACCCAGGTCAAGGTTTTGGAGATGGCGAAGCCCCTGCATATTTTAAAATGCCCTTTCTCTGGCAGTATGGAGCAAGTGTCTTAAGTCCTGATGCTATAACCGCAAGCGGATACTTAGATTCAGAGGAAGCTTTAGAGGCACTCCAAGTATTCCAGGATCTTTATCATAAGCATGAAGTTGCCTCATTGGAAATGGATCCGGATGCATTTATCAAAGGTAAATTAGCGATGACTATACTCGGTTCATGGTCACTTAAAGACTTTGAAAAGCTAGCTAACTTTTCTCTTGGAGAGGATTTCGGTGTGGCCCCTTTACCAAAGGGAAGCATTCAGGGAGCTCCAAATGGTGGATGGGCACTTGGAATCTCCTCCCAGTCCAAACACGCTAATGAATCATGGAGGTTTGTTAAGTATGTGACAAGTTACGAGGGTATGAAGAAATATGTCACGATTACAGGTGACCTTCCATCAAGATACTCTGTAGTAAAAGATATTCCAGAACTAAATCAGTATCCATTAAATATTTTTAGTGAACAGACGCTTCGACACTCACAAAACCGACCAGTAACTCCAGCGTATCCCGTGGTAAGTAATGCTATTCGCGTTTTATTTGAAGATATTGCTCTCGGGGATAAGGACATTAGATCCTCTGCAAAGGAGGCAGTTGCAAAGATTAATGCAGGATTACGAGAATTCGAGAAACCATAATTGGAATTTTCCTTAACTATTAAAGTTAGGGAGTTTTTTTTTGCTTGAAAACGATTCGATTTTGCCGAAAATTTTAAACATATGATACCAAAAAAATCAAAATATCATCCTTTCTCATCCTGTTATAGTTAAAACAAGAAATAAGAAGCCAAGAGAAAAGGAGAAAAAACACTATATCGTTAAAAATGTAACCGATTACTCTTAGCTCTGTAAATGAAAAAACTAGATTGGAGGTTACTAGAATGCAGGAATTAACAAAAGCTGGATCAGAACAGGATATGAACATACCTCTCCAAGCAGATAAACGGGCAACAAAACGAATGAAGAATTTACGCTATATCAGAGACAATTATTTTCTCTATTTATTAATTGCCCCAGCGATTATTTTGACAATCGTATTTAAATATATTCCCATGTACGGTGCCATAATCGCATTTAAGGATTTTAGTACGATAAAAGGAATTCTTGGGAGCGAATGGGTGGGATTTGAGAACTTTATTAAGTTTTTGTCCTCTCCTAACTTTGGAACTATCTTTATGAGTACTCTAAAACTCAGCCTTTATGGTTTAATATTAGGGTTTCCTATTCCTATTATCCTAGCACTTATGCTGAACCAAGTTCGACGGGCAGCAATAAAAAAGAATATCCAGCTTGTTCTTTACGCACCAAATTTTATTTCCGTCGTAGTCATTGTTGGGATGCTTTTCATTTTTATGTCTCCAACTGGCCCAATCAATCAGGTGGTTACGATGCTAACGGGCGAGCCAATTGGATTTCTATCTGATCCTGATTACTTTCGGAGCATTTATATCTTATCAGGAATCTGGCAGGCTGCTGGATGGTCCTCCATTATTTATGTTGCTGCTCTTGCAAATGTTGATCCTGAACTGCATAATGCCGCCACACTTGACGGAGCAAACATTATACAGAGAATGATTCACATTGATTTGCCGGCCTTAAAACCGCTAATGGCCGTAACATTTATACTGGGGGCAGGGGGGATTATGGCAATTGGATTTGAAAAGGCGTATCTGATGCAAACAACGATGAACTTGCCAACCTCAGAAATAATACCTACCTATGTTTACAAGGTTGGTCTACAAGCAGGTGATTATGCCTACTCTGCTGCAGTTGGGCTATTTAACTCAGTTATTAACGTCATCCTTCTAATCGTTGTGAATTATATCGTGAAGAAGCTGAACGAAGGCGAAGGGCTATATTAACTAGAAAGGAATTTATCTAATGAACAATAAATATACGCGGATGGATCGGATAATATTAAACATAAATAATATCTTTCTTTTTTTAGCAGTGTTAGTTGTTTTAGTTCCTTTAGTGTATGTGGTTTTAGCCTCATTCATGGATCCCACAGTTCTATTAAATAAAGGGATTTCCTTCAATTTATCGGATTGGAGTCTGGAAGGCTATAAACTTATTCTTGAAAATGATGCGATGCTTAAAGGTTTTATCAATTCTATACTTTACTCTGTTGGATTTGCAGTTGTAACTGTGGTAGTCTCCCTGTTTGCAGCATATCCACTATCCATTAACGGGTTTGTCGGAAAAAACTTTTTCATGACCATGTTCATAATCACTATGTTTTTTAGTGGGGGCTTGATACCAACATACCTGCTTGTTAAGGACTTAGGAATGTTAAATACAATTTGGGCCATTATTTTACCAGGTGCCATCAATGTTTGGAATATTATTCTCGCAAGGACATACTTCAAGGGAATTCCCTATGAATTACATGAAGCGGCAAAAGTAGATGGGGCTTCTGATCTTCTTATCTTCTTCAAGGTTGTATTGCCACTATCAAAACCTATTATTTTTGTTTTGGCCATGTATGCATTCGTCGGACAGTGGAATTCTTATTTTGATGCCATGATTTACTTAGACGATCCTAATCTTCATCCGTTACAGCTTGTTTTACGATCCATTCTTATCCAAAACTCGACGGACCCTGGAATGATTAGTGACCAGCTTGCGATGGCTGAATTGAAAAAGCTGTCGGAAATGATTAAGTATTCTTCGATTGTTATTTCGAGTCTACCGCTTATTGTTATGTATCCGTTTTTCCAAAAATACTTTGAGAAAGGTGTTATGGTTGGTTCATTAAAGTAGTAAGCCACTAACT
>JAPSHL010000091.1 GCA_031179905.1 Bacillus sp. (in: firmicutes)
GGTTCGAATCCTACCTGCGGAGCCATTATTGTTTTGGGGAAGTACTCAAGAGGCTGAAGAGGCGCCCCTGCTAAGGGTGTAGGTCGCGATAGCGGCGCGAGGGTTCAAATCCCTCCTTCTCCGCCAGACGGCCCATTGGTCAAGCGGTTAAGACACCGCCC
The DNA here is from genome assembly GCA_031179905.1 of Bacillus sp. (in: firmicutes). Lineage (GTDB taxonomy): Bacteria > Bacillota > Bacilli > Bacillales > Cytobacillaceae > Niallia. The sequence continues at coordinate 162 of JAPSHL010000091.1, forward strand.
TTTCACGGCGGTAACACGGGTTCGAATCCCGTATGGGTCATACTATAAGAAGAAAGAGCTGTTGGTAATATACCGACAGCTCTTTCTATTGGTTTATTTTATTCAAGCCTGTGGATAACTTAAAAAGATAGACTGAAATCTATAAAAGTCTAGGCTTATACTGTATTGATAGAAACTGGAATTTGAAATTAAAAATTCCCTTTTTTTATGTCTTCTTCGAGCTTGTCCCTGTCTGTCATCAGCTTTTGGCCAGGGTTATTCAGGTCAAAATCAGAGAACATTCCTGTATGAGGCCCTCGGAAAATATCTGCAGCTAGAATTTTTTTGTCCGGCGCATCAAAATATGGATTTGGATCTTTTGGATTTTGTTCTAAAAGATATTCTTCTTCGCTTTTGCTCATCAGTAAATCCCTCCTTTATTTCTTACTTTAATATCCTTTCTTAAATGAATGTAAACTATGTTATAAAAAACCACAGCAAATTTTCAAGAGCAAACATAAAAGGTTATTTATTGTCATAAAATTTTTAAAAAACAGAATAGGAAGGATTTAGAATAAAACTAATAGAATATTACATTTAAATGAATAATTTTATCCTTTTACGAATTGCTTACCCTTTTTAATCATATAGTTTTAAAACTAGCAAAAAAGGGAAAACGGATTATACAATTTATATTTTTTTTGCAGTCGAATCAAATCAATAGTTATAGAAAGTAGGATGAATGTGGAGACAGTATTCCCAACTGAATTTCAGCAGCATTTATTTCATGAAGGCAATCTATTTGAAAGCTATCAATTATTCGGATCTCATGTAAAGGAAGAGGATGGAAAGGTTAGTACCGTTTTCTGTGTATGGGCACCGAATGCTCAGACAGTCCGTTTAGTTGGAGATTTCAATAATTGGCACGGAGAAAATTATGACCTTCAAAGAATAAATAAAGAAGGAATATGGTATATCAGCATTTCCAAAGATTTGACCGGAGCTTTATACAAGTATGAAATTACTGGTCAGGATGGTATAAAACGCTTGAAAGCCGATCCTTTTGCCTTTTATTCGGAAGTGAGGCCAAACACAGCATCCATCGTATATTCGTTAGAAGGATACAAATGGGATGATGCCAGATGGATACAAAAAAAGAAGAAAAAAAATTTTATGAAAGAGCCTGTATCTATTTATGAAGTACATCTAGGTTCTTGGAAGCTGAAAGAGGACGGCTCCCTATATACATACCGAGAGTTGGCAGATGAGCTTATCCCTTATGTAGTTGAGCTTGGTTTTACTCATATAGAGATATTGCCTATAGTAGAACATCCTTTAGACATTTCATGGGGCTATCAAGGCACTGGATATTTCTCTGCGACGAGCAGATTTGGCGAGCCAAAGGACTTTATGTACTTTGTGGACCAATGTCACCAGAATGGGCTGGGAGTTCTGTTAGATTGGGCTCCAGGACATTTTTGCAAGGATGCTCATGGCTTATACCAATTTGACGGTTCCAGTCAATTTGACTACCCGAATGCTAAAGACAGGGAAAATATTGTATGGGGAACAGCAAACTTTGATTTAGGGAGAATGGAAGTACATAGCTTTTTAATTTCTAATGCGATCTTCTGGATGGATTATTTTCATGTTGATGGTTTTAGGGTTGATGCAGTTTCTAATATTATTTACTGGCCAAACTCTGGCGAAAACACACTTAACCCTTATGGAATTGAATTTTTAAGGAAACTTAACAAAACCGTCTGTCAATATGATCCTACGGTTATGATGTTTGCAGAGGATTCGAGTGATTTACCGCAGGTTACTGCCCCAGTCCATTATGGAGGTCTAGGTTTCCATTATAAATGGAATATGGGTTGGATGAATGACTTACTGGCATATATGGAGACAGAGTCATCTAATAGAAAATACGAACATAATAAAATTACCTTTTCCTTGCTCTATACTTTCTCGGAGAATTTTGTTCTCCCCCTTTCCCATGATGAAGTTGTTCATGGAAAAAAATCTCTCCTTGATAAAATGCCAGGGGATTATTGGCAAAAGTTTGCCCAGTTCCGGTTATTGATTGGTTATATGATGACACATCCAGGAAAGAAACTGTTATTTATGGGAGCAGAGCTTGCGCAGTTTTCAGAGTGGAAGGATAAGGAGCAGCTTGATTGGATGCTGATGGATTTTGAAATGCACCAAAAGGCAAATGTCTTTTTTAAAGAAGCGCTGAAGCTGTATAAACGCTCCAAACCTCTGTATGAATTGGATCATGTCCACGAAGGATTTGATTGGATTGATGCTAACAACCAAGAACAATCTGTCTTCTCCTTTATCAGGCAAGGAGAAAAGGAGGAAGATTTCCTAGTTGTCATTTGTAACTTTACTTATCATACTTATGAGAACTATTTAATTGGCGTGCCAAAGGCCGGCAGCTATAGAGAGATATTGAACAGCGACGAAGAGAGGTTTGGGGGAGCCAATTATATAAATAAAAAAATTATAAAGGCCGATGAGACTTCGTTCCATGGAAAGCCATATTCCATTCCAGTGACGATTCCAGCTTTTAGCATCATTATATTACGGCCAGTTCAACATCGGAAGGGGAGAAAAGAGAATGGGAAAGAAAAGGTGCGTCGCAATGCTATTAGCGGGAGGAAAGGGAAGTAGACTTTACTCTTTGACAAAAAATCTGGCAAAACCAGCAATTCCATTCGGAGGTAAGTATCGTATTATTGATTTTACTTTGAGTAATTGCTCCAATTCAGGGATTGAAACAGTCGGTGTGCTGACTCAATACCAGCCGCTTGTCTTAAATTCCTATATCGGAATTGGCAGCGCCTGGGATTTGGATCGGGTGAACGGAGGTGTCACTGTATTACCTCCCTACAGTGAATCCTCAGAGGTGAAATGGTATACAGGAACAGCAAGTGCGATTTACCAGAATCAAAATTATCTCTCTCAGTATGATCCAGAGTATGTACTGATTCTTTCCGGTGACCACATATATAAGATGAATTATGAATGGATGCTAGAATATCATATTCAGAAGCAGGCAGATGCTTCTATTTCCGTTATAGAAGTACCTTGGAGTGAGGCAAGCCGGTTCGGTATCATGAACACCAATGAAGAGATGGATATCATTGAGTTTGAGGAAAAGCCGAAAAAACCGAAAAACAATCTCGCTTCCATGGGCATTTATATATTTAAATGGAAAGTGCTAAAGGAATTACTGGAAGAGGATGATGAAAACAGTAATTCAACACATGATTTTGGAAAAGATATTATTCCAATGCTGATTGAAAAGAATAGAAAGGTAGTCGCTTACCCATTCAAAGGATATTGGAAGGATGTCGGTACAGTCCAAAGCTTATGGGAGGCTAATATGGACTTACTAGATGACTCTAGCGAATTGAACATATCAGATTATAATTGGAGAATATACACAGTAAATCCTAACCATCCGCCCCAATTTATTTCGAGTGAGGCAATTGTCAAAGAGTCTTTAATAAATGAAGGATGTACGATCAGCGGAAATATTGAAAAATCCATCGTTTTTCAAGGCGTGAATGTGGGAACAGGCTCGGTAGTGCGAAGCTCTGTTATTATGCCTGATGCTCATATTGGCGAGAATGCTTATATTGAGAAAGCTATAGTCCCTTCTGATATTCATATACCAAGTGGGATGGTAATTAAACCAAAAGAGGGTAAAGACGATGTTGTGCTCGTAACAGAAGAAATGGTAAGTACGTTTATATCCTGATTTAACAACAGAGACTAGGGAGGGGTTTTTAGTGTTAAGAACAATGCTGGGTGTAATTGATGCTACAACATATCAACACGATTTGGAAGAATTAATTTCACATAGGACACTTGCTGCCTTGCCAATTGGAGGGAGATATAGACTAATTGATTTCGTACTTTCTAATATGGTTAATTCAGGAATAGGGAGTGTTGCGATTTTTCCAAAGTACCAATATAGATCTCTAATGGATCATCTTGGTTCAGGGAAAAATTGGGACTTGGACAGGAAAAGAGATGGGCTATTTTTCTTTCCGGCATCCATTACGGACGGAGATAGTGAAGGAATAGGTTCTTTTAATCAGTTTGCCGCGAATATGGATTATTTTTACAGAAGTAAGCAGGAGTATGCCTTAGTAGCTAATTGTTTCACTGTTTTTAACATGGACTTTAACCCCGTCCTTATACGCCATCTTACCTCAGGCTGTGATATCACTGAAATCACCAATAAAGGAGATTCATTAGAAATATATCTAATTAAGAAATCTTTATTGATAGACTTAATCCTAACAAGGGATATTACTGGCTATACTTGCATGAAGGATGTCATGCTCGACCTCAATCATGAATATAAAATCTGCCATTATGAATACAACGGTTATGCTGAAAAGATTGATTCTATTACTGCTTATTTTGAAGTCAGTAAAGAAATATTGACTGCAGAAACTTGGAATCAGCTGTTTATTAAGGAACGGCCGATCTTTACAAAGGTTAAGGATGAACCGCCTACCCGTTATACAAGTACGGGAGAAGTGAAAAACTCGATGATTGCAAATGGATGCATTATTGAAGGAGATGTGGAAAACAGTATTATTTCTAGGGCTGTGAAAATCGGCAAAGGATCACGCCTTAAAAACTGCATCATCATGCAAAAATGCTCTATTGGTGATGATTGTGTATTAGAAAATGTTATTTTAGATAAAGATGTTATGGTAGGAAATGAAACGGTTATGACAGGCAACAAAAATACACCATTTGTCGTTAGAAAAGGGACAGTGCAGGGAGCGTTGATGAATTCGTGAAAGTAATGTTTGCAGTATCAGAATGTGTACCATTTATCAAATCAGGAGGACTGGCGGATGTTGCTGGTTCTCTTCCGAAAGAGCTTGTGAAACAAGGAACAGAGGTTACTATCATAATGCCTAAGTATCGGGACATTCCCGAAAAGTATTTAAGCAACTTGGAAAAGGTGATGGACTTCCGGGTGCAAGTAGGATGGAGAAACCAGTACTGCGGCTTAGAGAAACTGGAGCAAGACGGCATCACCTTTTATTTCATTGACAATGAAGACTATTTTAAAAGGCCGGGATTATATGGCTATTTCGATGATGGAGAAAGGTTTTCATTCTTCAACAGGGCAGTATTGGAAAGTCTTTCTTATCTGTCCTATTATCCAGACATTATTCATTGTCATGATTGGCATACTGCAATGATTCCATTCATGCTGAATGTTGACTATAAATGGAGAAGAGAATACAGTCAGATCAAGACAGTATTCACTATACATAATCTTCAATTCCAAGGAATTATGCCGAGAGGAGCCCTTGGAGACTTGCTGAACTTAAATGATGATTACTTTACACCAGACCAGCTAGAGTTTTATGGAAATATTAATTTTATGAAAGCTGCGTTAATTGCTTCTGACAAGATAACAACCGTCAGCCCGACTTACATGAAGGAAATACAAACAGACTATTACGGGGAGAAGCTCAATCAGCTTCTTACCTTAAGGCAAAGTGATTTGATGGGAATTATTAATGGGATAGATGAAGAAGTATATAATCCGGCCACAGATGATGTCATTATTCAAAAATACTCGAATACAAATATTAGTGGAAAGGTCCAAAATAAACTTGATATCCAAAAATTATTTGGATTAAAAGAGGATGAGACTATTCCAATAATATCAATGATTACGAGACTAACCAGCCAAAAAGGGCTTGAGTTAGTACGGCATGTATTCCATGAAATCATGGAGGAGAATGTGCAGTTTCTTGTGCTGGGCACAGGAGACCCTGAATTCGAGAATTTCTTTAGAGAAATGGAGTTCAAATATCCCGATAAATGCAAAGCATATATTGGTTTTGATGAAAGCTTGGCACATAAGATATATGCCGGTGCAGACCTTTTCCTTATGCCTTCCAAGTTTGAACCATGCGGTCTTGGCCAGCTAATTGCATTGCAGTACGGGAATATCCCAATTGTCAGGGAGACAGGGGGATTAAATGACACAGTGTTTTCATACAATGAACTTACTAATAGCGGAAATGGTTTCAGTTTCACTAACTTCAATGCTCACGATATGCTCTATACTATCAGAAGAGCCTTACACTTATATGAAGACAAAGACGTATGGAGCACTATTGTCAAAAATGCAATGACGATGGACAATAGCTGGGCACAGTCAGCATTTAAATATAACCAATTATATGCTGAGCTTATCTCAAGGAGTGAAACACATGTTTTCTGACAAAGAAAATTTTAAGACCTATTTTTTGCAAAAGCTTGAGATGACTTACGGCAAACCGTTTGAAGATTGTACCAGCAGCGATCACTTCCAGACGTTAGGACATATGATCAGGGAGTATGTAAGCGGAGATTGGATCAATACAAATGAGCTTTACCGAAGAAATAAAGGAAAACAAGTGTATTATTTATCAATAGAATTCTTATTAGGCAGGTTGCTGAACCATAATTTAATTAATCTAGGAATTGATAAAGTAGTGGAAGAGGGGCTCTCTGAGTTAGGAATCGACCTGTATGACGTAGAAGAGATTGAATGTGATGCAGGTCTTGGCAATGGAGGGCTGGGAAGGCTTGCTGCATGCTTCTTGGATTCATTGGCAACCTTGAATCTTCCAGGACATGGCTTTGGAATCCGTTATAAGCATGGATTATTTGAGCAGAGAATAGTTGACGGCTATCAGTTAGAGCTGCCAGAGCAATGGTTAAAGCAAGGGCAAGTTTGGGAAGTCCGCAAAGAGGATCTGGCTGTAGATATTTCCTTCTGGGGAAATATAGATTCGTTTGAAAAGGATGGAAGGCTACAGTTTCGGCATTTAAATGCTGAAACTGTAACAGCTGTTCCACATGATATTCCTGTTATTGGATATAATAGCAGTACAGTTAACACTCTAAGGTTATGGAATGCAGAGCCTACATCACTGCTTGCGAAGGATGTAGGGGACATCATGAAGTACAAAAGGGAAACAGAAGCAATTTCAGAGTTTCTTTATCCTGACGATGCACATGATGAAGGGAAAATTTTGCGCTTGAAACAGCAGTATTTTTTGGTTTCTTCGAGCCTGCAATCCATCATTAAGGATTATAAGCAGCAATATAAAGACATAAAGGAATTTCATGAGCATGTAAGCATCCATATAAATGATACACATCCAGTTTTGGCAATACCGGAACTGATGAGAATATTGCTTGATAAAGAAGGGCTTAGTTGGAATGAGGCTTGGACTATAACAACAGGAGCCATCTCCTATACGAATCATACAACCCTTTCTGAGGCGCTTGAGAAATGGCCAATTTCCATCTTTCAGCCGTTGCTGCCAAGAATATATATGATTATTGATGAGATTAATGAACGTTTTTGCAAGCAGCTGTGGGGCTTATATCCTGGGGATTTTCACCGTATTGAGAATATGGCTATTATTGCCCATGGAATGGTTAAAATGGCACATTTAGCATTAGTAGGAAGTCACAGCGTAAATGGAGTTGCAGAAATTCACACAGAGATTCTCAAAAAAAGGGAAATGGCAGAATTTTATCAAATATTCCCAGAAAAATTCAACAATAAGACAAATGGAATTACCCATAGACGCTGGCTTATTAAATCAAACCCTAAGCTTTCTAGTCTCATCAGCAATACAATCGGAAATGAATGGATTAATACACCTTCCAACCTTGAGAAGCTGTTAGACTACAAGAATGATCCTGTTTTTCTAGAGCAGCTTTCTGCAGTTAAACAGGAAAATAAACTGAAATTAGCGCGTATTATTAAGGATAATAATGGCATTATTGTTGATCCGCAATCTATCTTTGATATCCAAGTAAAGAGACTGCATGCATATAAACGGCAGTTATTGAATGTCCTGCATATCATACACCTATATAACCGCATTAAAGAGAACCCATCCCTATCCATTACTCCTAGGACATTTGTTTTTGGCGCAAAAGCTTCACCGGGCTATTATTATGCTAAGAAAATCATCAAGCTCATCAATTCAGTCGCCGATAAAATCAATCAAGACAAAACAATCGAAGACAAGATAAAGGTAGTATTTTTAGAGAATTACCGTGTATCCCTTGCGGAGCACATTTTTCCTGCTGCAGATGTTAGTGAACAAATTTCCACGGCAAGCAAGGAAGCATCCGGCACAGGAAATATGAAGTTTATGATAAACGGAGCTTTGACCGTAGGAACGCTTGACGGGGCTAATATTGAGATGAGAGATTTAGTCGGGGATGACAATATTTTTATATTCGGCATGAATGCAGAACAAGTGCTTGATTTATATAAAAATGGAGGATATAAATCGGCTGAATACTATCATCATGATAAGCGCATTCATCAAGTTGTCGATCAGCTGAAGAACGGATACTTATCAACGAATCTCAATGAGTTTGAACCAATTGTCGACTCTTTATTGACAGAGAACGACCAGTACTTCCTTTTGAAGGACTTTCACTCATATGCATCTATTCAGGATGAAGTCGACAAAGCTTACCAGAATAAACAAGAATGGCTGAAGAAGTGTACGGTCAATATTGCAAAAGCAGGACATTTTTCGAGCGATCGCACCATTAAAGAATATGCGAATGAAATTTGGAATATTAAAGCTGTAAAATAAACGAATATGCGATTGTCAGATACTATCCTGACAATCGCCTTTTTTATTTCTTATCATCTGTGTAACTGTCCCTATTTCTATATGGAATATCACCGAATGGGGCGTCTGTGCCAGTATCATTAAGGGTTTCTTCATACTCCTTCTCTTCCTCTGAACGGTAAACTTTACGCTTTTGGGCATTTATATTACTAGCAGTAAAGGATTCGTAGTCTTCTGGGAAGCCGCCGTTTTGATCGTTGTCTTTATAGAGGCTGTCATAATCTTCGTAATCACCTCTTAAGTCTGCAGGTGTTTCGGATGTACCATAACGGGCTACTTCCTGGAAGCTATCCTGATAATCACGGATTTCAGCAGTATTGCTGTGACGGAAAACATTGCCGTGAGCAGGTTCTAATATGTCCTCCTCTACAGGCCTGTCGATATCAATCTCCCGTTCACTATATTCCATTAACGTTGTGGCAGTAGGAATTGCTTCGAGCCTTTCATATGGAATTTCTTTGCCTGAAACTTCACAGATGCCGTATGTTCCATTCTCCATTGCTTGAAGTGCGGCATCAATCTTATTCAATTCATCTTGATCATGCTCTTCTAATGCTAAGTCTCTGCCTCTTTCAAATAATTCTGTTCCTAAATCTGCCGGATGGTTGTCATAAGTTGATAATTCCCCGACCGAATCTTGCATTGTTTCTTCTTCTTTACCATCTAATTTATTTGTTAGTTGTTCTTTTCTTTCTTCGAGCTGCTTTTGCAATGATGCTAATTGCTCTTTTGTAAGCATGGTATCACATCCTTTAAGTAAATGGATTTAAACATGTCCAATTGACCATACTGTACCGTTCCCGTCAAAAACCCACTTAAAACATGGATACATAAGTAAAAGTGCTCCAAAGTGTATAGAATAATAACTATTAGGGACCTGCTTTTCAGTTATCTCCATTATCAAACTGGGTTTACATCAATATAGGATTAGATCATTGACATAATAGGAAATGGAGGTGTATCTTAAAATAAGTCAAATTGAACATTTGTGAGCATATGAAATAGATATTATCGCAGTTCAGTTCAAGGTCAGAGTCATAAAGCATTATATAATGACTGATCTTATAGGGGGATTTACAAGGTAATGAAAGAAAGTAAAGGACTTCTGTTAGAAGGTAGTGAATTAAAAGCGTCCACTTCTATTTTAAGAAGCAAGGTGATAAAGCTGGAGCAGAAAAGGGATTTTTTATCTTTTTATGCCAAGAATAATAAATATCAAGGAAAACGGTTTTTTTGGAAAAGCCCTGATGGAAATTCCATATATGCCGGAGTTGGCATTTGCATTACGCTTCAATCCAACCAAACAGAACATACTTATGAAGAGATTGAAAAAAAATGGCATGAGCTCCTTAAGGACAGCGAAATAAATAATCCATATGGAGCAGCAGGAATTGGGCCGATTCTGTTCGGAGGTTTCTCGTTTGACCCAGAGAAAAAACGGACAAATCTATGGAAAAACTTTAAAAACGCCCATTTTTATTTGCCAACCATCTTATTCAGTGAAATAGATGGAGTACAATACCTTACACTTAATCAGTTCGGAAACAAAGATAATTTAGAAGAAAGCATCGAAGCTTGTCTGGAAGAACTGAAAAAAAGTGAAGAAACAACTTCAAATGAAACTTTTACAAATAAATTGCTAGAAAGCACTGAAATAAACGGGAATGAATGGAAGCAAATGGTGACTGAGGTAGTTCAGGAACTAGGACAATCGTTAAAAAAGGTTGTACTGGCACGGGAAAGCCGCTTATTTTTTGAAAAAGCAATTTCCGTTGAAGCTGTCCTCCATAACTTGTTGAACAGGCAAAAAAACAGCTATGTGTTTGCATTAGAATCAGAGGAAGACTGTTTTATCGGAGCTTCACCAGAAAGGCTTGTCAAAAAATCAGGAAAACAAGTCTTTTCCGTATGCTTAGCAGGATCTATAGCAAGGGGAAGCGATGCAGCAGAAGATGAATCACTCGGTTTAGAGCTGTTAAATGATCCGAAAAACAGAATCGAACATGACTATGTTGTGCAAATGATCAAAGCTGCAATGGAAAAGGTATGCAGCACTTACGATATCCCAACAGAGCCGAGCCTTATTAAAATGAAAGATATTCAACATTTATTTACTCCAGTTACAGGAAGTTTGAAAAATTCTGCTTCCATTTTTTCACTAATAGAATTATTGCATCCAACACCTGCATTAGGCGGTTACCCGCAAAAGCAGGCAATAAAAAAAATCCGTGAAGCAGAAATTTTGGACAGAGGGCTCTATGGAGCACCAATTGGTTGGCTGGACTATCAAGGAAATGGAGAGTTTGCCGTAAGCATCCGCTCAGCTCTTATCCAAAAAAATGAAGCCTCACTGTTTGCCGGCTGCGGTGTGGTAAAGGATTCTGATGCGGAATCAGAATTTAAGGAAACGGCAATTAAATTCAAACCGATGCTTTCTGCACTAGGAGGTAAGTGAGGATGAACCACCAAAAAAACTTAACCGCTTATTTACAGTCATTCGTAAATGAGCTAGTCCGAAACGGGATTAAAAATGCTGTTATTAGTCCCGGTTCTCGTTCAACACCGATAGCTTTGTTAATGGCTGAGCATAGTCACGTAAATGTTCATGTTCATGTGGATGAACGCTCTGCTGCTTTTTTTGCCTTAGGGATGGCAAAAGCCTTAAAAGAGCCGACTGTTTTAGTATGTACTTCAGGTACTGCTGCAGCAAACTATTTTCCTGCGATCGTTGAGTCGAAAATATCCAGAATACCGCTAATTGTCCTGACTGCTGACAGACCTCATGAGCTGAGAGATGTCGGTGCTCCTCAGGCAATAGACCAAATAAACCTGTATGGAAACCAAGTGAAATGGTTTATGGAAATGTCTCCGCCAGATGCAGCTCCAGAAATGCTGCGCTATGTTAAAACGGTCAGTGCAAGGGCTGTTGCAGCAGCAACAAAGGAACCAAAAGGTCCAGTTCATTTGAATCTTCCATTTCGTGAACCGCTCATTCCAGATTTTAATCAGTTAGAGAAGTATGAAGAAGAAGGTCCATATTTGCAAATTATTAATGGAGAACTTACTGTTTCAGATGAATATGTAAAAGGACTTGCAGAAAGGCTTACAGGCTTTTCTAAAGGGATTATTGTCTGCGGTGAAATGAACCATGAAGGTTTTTCTCCCGACATATTGGAATTAGCAAGGGCACTCGATTTTCCTGTACTTGCTGATCCATTATCGCAGCTTCGTTCCATTGACGATCCGGATAATCTGATTGTCGATACATATGATGTTTTTTTACGGAACGAGGATGTAAAGCAAGTATTAGCTCCTGAAGTTATTATTCGTTTCGGGAGCATGCCTGTCAGCAAGCCGCTTACTTTATATATGAAGGAATCAAAAGCATTGCAAATTGTAGTTGACGGCGGTGCTGGTTTCAGGGATCCTAATCAGCTGACAGCTGAAATGGTATATTGCGATGAAACAGTATTTTGCAGGAAACTTAGCGAGTATGTAGAGAGAAGTAAAAGGAATCATCGACAGTTATGGAGCCGCATCAATGATAAAACAAAACAGGCAATAAGACAGGCAGTAGATATAAGTGATTTAAGTGAAGCGAAATTGTTTCATTTATTGGCAGAGCTTCTTCCTGATGACTCTGTATTGTTTGTAGGCAATAGTATGCCTATTCGTGATTTGGATACATTTTTTCATAAACAAACGAAAAATATATCAATTTTTGCAAACAGAGGAGCAAATGGAATCGATGGTACGGTGTCAACAGCACTTGGTGTCGGAGCAGCTAAAAAGGAGCCACTGTTTTTAGTGCTTGGGGATTTAACGTTTTTCCACGATATGAACGGTCTTATTGCAGCAAAACAGTTTGAGGTGCCGATTACTATCATCCTCATTAACAACAATGGCGGGGGTATATTCTCCTTTTTGCCGCAAGCTCAACATCCAAAACATTTTGAATTGCTATTTGGAACACCGTTAGATCTGAATTTTGAACATCTTGTCAAAATGTACGGCGGACAATACAGTGTTGTAGAGAATTGGAGTCACTTACGGTCTTTATGTGCTGATTCTGAGTCGAATTTTAGCATTAGATTGTTTGAAATAAAGACAAATAGAGACGAGAACTTGAAGGAACATCGTCAAATTATGGCGAAAGTTTCCCAGGAAATACAACAATTTTTGAGAGATGAAAGTCAATGAATATAGTCATTGAAACTGTCTCTTACCATGTAGACATTTACGGATCAGGAGAGCCGTTATTACTGCTTCATGGTTTTACAGGGGACTCTAGTACCTGGGAGCAGTACATCCCGGTTTTCGAAAAAGACCGGCAGATAATAGCAATGGATATTATCGGACATGGCCGAACAGCATCACCGATAGAAAAGGAATACTACAAAATAGAGTATGCTGCTAAAGTAATCA
>JAPSHL010000320.1 GCA_031179905.1 Bacillus sp. (in: firmicutes)
AGGATCCAAAACCAATATCCACAAAATCCTCCAATTGAATTAAGAATAACATCATCCATATCACATGCCCCCATCCTTGTTACAAGCTGAAGCAGTTCAATAGTAATAGACAAAGCAAAGGAACAGACGATACTGTATTTCAACTTACGGGCATTTGGATGAAGGAGAGGGATAAAAAAACCTAATGGCATAAAAGCAATGATATTTCCGAACAAATTATTAGTAAGCATTCCGAGATTAAATGGTCCGAGTCCTCTTATTTCCGCGAGTATACTCATAAATGGAATAAAATTATAGGAAAATATCCCCCTTACTGCCTGTCTGTATCCTGAAAAAAACAATAAATAACATAAGATTGCTAAATATAAAGCAAACAGGAAGAAACCGCCCCATTTGAAAAGCTGTTGACTAGACACCATCCGTTTATCTCCTTTAAATGACAAAATAAATACAGCAGTTTCCGAACATTATATAAGAAAAATGAAAGATTTGTACAGAAAATGACTAAAAAATGCTGTTAACCTATTGATGAATTGTTTTCTTCTTGATATAGTTACTTAGGTAACTAATTTTTAATTATTTTCTAAAGTTAGGAGCACCTGCTGCTATGAATGATGTTCATGAATTATTTCACTCGATACACCAGCTTGCCAGACAAATGACAAAATCATTGAATGACGCACTTCAACCGTTCGATATATACAGTTCACAATGGACTGTCCTTTTTTTGCTGAAAACAAAAGGTTCTATGACACAGAAGGAAATTTCCGATTATTTAGCAATTGAGGCACCACCTATTACAAGAACTGTGCAAAAATTGGTAGCAAATGGTTATGTAAGACAAGTGAAAGGTATCGACAAACGCACAAAAAGGATTGAGCTTACGGAAAAAGCACTGGAGAAATACCCAGCATGGGAAAAAGCAGTCCTGCAAATGAACCAGGAGCTGATTTATCCCTTATCCTCCGCGTCACAACAGCAATTACTGACACTGATTTCAGAATGGAATCAGTATTTATCAACTAGGGGGAAGGAAATTGAGTAAGGAAGCATTATGGACGAAAAGTTTTATCAATATTTGGGTTAGTAACTTTTTTTTATTTTTAACATTTTATTTTTTGATGGTTTCCCTGCCTGTTTATTCTATTAATGAGCTGCATGGGAAGCAATCAAGTGCAGGTCTGATTACGACAATGTTCTTACTTACAGCAATTGTTATCAGACCATTTGCAGGCAAACTGATGCAAAAATACGGAAAAAAGACGCTGCTCGTTCTCTCGTTGGCAATCTTTTTTCTTGTTGCGATTGCCTATTTCTTGCCTGAATCTGTCGGAAGCTTATTAATTGTTCGCGCCTTCCATGGAATTGGCTTTGGGATGGCAACTACCGCTACTGGAACAATTGTCGCAGATATCATTCCGAACTCTAGAAGAGGAGAAGGGATGGGCTATTATTCTATGTCAATGAATCTTGCGATGGTTGCAGGACCGTTCCTTGGCTTAATGGCGATAAATTCATGGGGATCAAATACGTTATTTTTGCTGGCTGTTATTTTTGCAGTACTTGCTATTTTGACAGGATTGTTCATTAAACTGCCGAAAAACACAGTGCCTGCAGCACCATCAAAAGAAGAAAAGCCTCAATCTAAATTTGGCGGCATTCTCGAGCCGTCTGCGATTCCCATCAGCATTGTTGCTGCTTTGTTTGGAATTGTGTATTCTTCTATCTTGTCATTTGTGTCTGTCTATGCTGACGGCAAAGGCTTGCAGAGTGTTTCAGGCTACTTCTTTGTCGTATACGCAGTGGTGATGCTGATTGGCAGACCATTTGCAGGGCGCTGGTTTGACCGTTATGGCGCAAATGTGATTGTTTATCCTTGTATTCTGCTGTTTGCTGTTGGAATGCTGACATTGAGCAATGTGAACACAGCCTTTTTCTTCTTGTTTGCTGCAGCCTTGATTGGCTTAGGCTACGGAACTCTCTTTCCGAGCTTCCAAACAATTGCCATCCAAAAAGCTGCACCAGAAAAACGCGGCTTGGCCACGGCAACATTCCTGTCATTATTCGACAGTGGAATTGGAATTGGTTCATTCTTAGTAGGTTTTGTCGGAGACATAATCGGCTTTGGTTCGCTATATTTCTACAGTACATTCTATATATTGTTAGCACTTGTTGTATACTACTTCCTGCATGGAAAAGCTTCAAAACAAGCTAAGTTAATGAATAATGTACCAAAAGCAGGATAAATCTTAATAGTAATCAACCCTGAGCAATTAATAATTTGCTCAGGGTTTTTTTAGAAAACAATAAGTTGAAACTTTCAGCTGAATCCTTTTTAAAAACATATGATTATCAAAATAGAGGATATTATTTCACTTGATTAAATAGTGAACATTTGCCGTATATAAATCGGTATTTTACCAAATCTTGTACCTTTTGCAGGAAGAATATTAATTGGTGGAAAATTCAAGGCATTAAAATACGGAAAAATTCTTAATAAGGATAATAGGTAAGGAGAGGTTCGTTATGGAAATCATAGAATTAGATGTATTTCTATATTGTTCGCATTGTCAAGATGAAACACTGCTCTGTGTTTAATACTTAAACCATAAAATCTCTAGTACAGAGTGTACAAACTGCCACCGTAAAATTGATATGCATTTGAATCCGAAAAGAGAATTATATAAAGAAATCTATAAACGAATTGTTACAAAACCAACTATACTAACCCAAGAATACAGAGATGATTTAAACAAATTTCTTGGAGAATTTCCAAAGCGCGCGCTCAGCAAACCGTATCGACTTAAAAGATATATGAATGAAATTAAATTTGATTCTGCAACAGGATAGTATGGCTATCCTGTTTTTTTATGGAACCAAATACTGCTATTCTAGTTTGAAATTTATATTTTCAACAGAAACTTTTCAATAGTAGAATGCTCCGGGCTGTAGAGAAAAAACGAGGCATTCTACGTTATTTTTCATTTGATAGTATTATAAATGAGGAAATAAAAAGGAAATACAGGTAAAAAATTCATTTTAGTTCTTTTTTCAGAGCGTTTTCTATATTATAATAACTGTATTACGCATAATAGTACACCTAGTACAGATGGGGGACTGGATATGTTTGAACTGGATATAAGAAGCAGGACACCTATCTATGAACAACTGGTGGAAAAGTTTATCGAGCTGATTGTGACAAGAGTGCTTAAGGCTGATGAACAGCTTCCATCTGTTCGCACGATGGCGACACAGCTCACGATTAATCCGAACACAATCCAAAAGGCTTATCGAGAGCTCGAAGTAAGAGGCTATATCTATTCAGTTAAAGGTAAAGGCAGTTTTGTGAAGGCTTCTGAGTTTGTTCAAGATGACAGCAAAATAAAAGAGGCACTTGAGCGGTTAGAGAAGGCGGTGAAAGAAGCACTGTACTTAGGCATTGAGCCTGAGGATTTGCTTTTGCATATCAAAAAACTGCTTAATTAATGGGGAGGGAATTATGCCGATGATTCAATTAAAACAAGTCGTAAAGCGCATGGATAAGGATATCATTCTCGACCATATGAGTTTGAATATACGTAAAGGAAGCATT
>JAPSHL010000092.1 GCA_031179905.1 Bacillus sp. (in: firmicutes)
CCAGCCAATATAAATAAATATATATGAAGCTCCATTCCAATATGGATGCCCCCAATAGTGACAGGGCCATTTTTCGAGATTTAATAATTTTATGTAAATTGGTTTTCTTTATATTGTAGCTTAAAATAAGAATCGGCAGTATCGCTGCGACAACTAAGGTTGTCACCATAAGCCAGTGATGATTTTGTATAAGCGGCATTTTCCAGCTGTCGAATAAAATCACCCATGTTAAAAAGCTTACTCCAGTTAAATAAAACATCGTGATAAAAGCGATGCCTTTCAACAATTTCTTTTTGTCCTGCTCATATTCTTTATAAAAATATGTCCTTAAAGCAATGCCGATCAATCCGCCAAACCCAAGCAGATTAGAAAATGAATTGCTGATGAGTGAATACTTTGTCAGCTGTTTCACTGATATTTCAGCACTTAAGTATTTGCTTAAAAAATGATCGTAAAAATACATGGGCGAAAGTGCTGCAAACCCAAAGACAATGATAAAGGCAAGCTCTATATAGTCCAATTTATCAATATATTTCATTAACAGGCCGAAATCGATGGTAAGAAACATATCCCTGAATTCCAATGACACAAGCAAAAGCAGGGTTACTGGAAATAATATTTTCAGCAGCAGCATTATTCGGTCTTTTGTTATAAATGACATTAAAACACCTCAAAAATTTTTTTACACTTCAGTCGATATTATGTATTATGTATCATATCGAAGCATGTCCATCATTATGTCTTGTTTTCTTTAAAGACACAGGAATGGTTGTTAAAAAATAAGATATAAATCATAATACAAAAAAGCATACTACCCTATCATATCTTAAATTGGCTGACTGGAAAATAAAAATTAACTTTTTTACATGCTATTACCATTAGTAAAATTATGCACAAGTCATATTACAGCTAACCCTTTTGTTAACTGGAAAATTTATTTCACTAAAAACAGTACGTTAATTTACCTCACGCTATTATATAACAGTTAGTGAAAAT
The DNA here is from genome assembly GCA_031179905.1 of Bacillus sp. (in: firmicutes). GTDB lineage: Bacteria > Bacillota > Bacilli > Bacillales > Cytobacillaceae > Niallia. The sequence goes on from JAPSHL010000092.1 coordinate 997, forward strand.
CAAATTTGTTATACACTTAATGTAACGTTATTTAATGGTTTATCAACTTACTTCCATGCCCTTTAAATCTTGTTATATCAAGGAGTTCACAGTTTGGTCACAGAAATGTCTTAACTTATACATAATTATGTGAAATGAATCACATGAATATCTGTTATATTTAATTTAGAAATATTTTTATAATCTGTTATACAAAAAAATGAGGTGACTAGTAATGGAAAAGCTGGAAACAAACTATTGGAATGGATTTAAAGGCGGCAGTTGGGAGAAGGAAGTAAATGTTCGTGACTTTATCTTAAAGAACTTCAAGCCCTTTTATGGCGACTCAGCTTTTTTGAGCGGTCCGACTATGGAGACAACACAGCTATGGGAACAAGTTTTAGAACTTTCAAAAAAAGAAAGAGACAGAGGCGGCGTCTATGACTTGGACACAGACATCCCCTCTACCATCACCTCACATGGACCTGGCTATTTGGACAAAACAAAGGAAAAAATTGTAGGTGTTCAGACCGATGAGCCATTCAAAAGATCCTTTCAGCCAAACGGCGGCATAAGGATGGCTGTGCAGGCATGTGAGTCCTATGGATATAAAGCAGACGAGAAATTAGAAGAGTTCTTTACTAAACACCGTAAAACACATAATGCCGGCGTCTTTGATGCATACACAGATGAAATGCGCTTAGCCAGGAAAGCAGCTATTATCACAGGGCTGCCTGATGCATACGGCCGAGGACGGATTATCGGTGACTATCGCCGCGTCGCGCTGTACGGAGTTGACTTCTTAATAAAAGAAAAACAAAAAGATAAAAAAGCAACAAGCTCCGTTATGACAGAAGATATTATGCGTCTTAGAGAGGAACTGTCTGAACAAATCCGTGCCTTGACAGAACTCAAGGAGCTTGGAGCAAGCTATGGCTTTGATCTGTCCAGACCTGCTGCAAACACACAAGAAGCATTTCAATGGCTGTACTTGGCCTACCTTGCAGCGATTAAGGAACAAAACGGCGCTGCAATGAGTCTTGGACGTGTTTCCACCTTCCTTGACATCTATATTGAAAGAGATTTGGAGCAAGGTATACTAACGGAGCCGCAAGTTCAGGAGATTGTTGATCATTTCATCATGAAATTGCGCCTTGTTAAATTCGCAAGGACACCAGACTATAATGAGCTGTTCAGCGGCGACCCTACATGGGTAACAGAATCAATCGGCGGTATGGCCAATGATGGACGCCCGCTTGTAACTAAAAACTCATTCCGCTTCCTTCATACTCTCGACAATCTGGGACCTGCACCTGAACCTAACTTGACAGTTCTTTGGTCCACACAGTTACCGGAAAATTTCAAAAAGTACTGTGCACAAATGTCTATTCAAACAAGTTCTATTCAATATGAGAATGATGACATTATGAAACCTCATTGGGGGGATGATTACGGTATTGCATGCTGCGTTTCTGCTATGGAAATAGGCAAACAAATGCAGTTCTTCGGTGCTCGCGCGAACCTTGCGAAATGTCTTCTGTATGCAATCAACGGCGGCAAGGATGAAAAATTGAAAGAACAGGTCGGCCCTGGCTACAGTCCTATAGCATCCGAGTATTTAGATTACGACGAAGTGATGGAGAAATTCGATCAAATGATGGAATGGCTTGCAGGTCTCTATATCAATACACTGAACGTCATTCATTATATGCATGACAAATACAGCTATGAAAGAATCGAAATGGCATTGCATGACACTGAAATCCTGCGGACGATGGCAACTGGTATTGCTGGACTCAGCGTTGTTGCCGACTCATTGAGTGCCATTAAATATGCGAAAGTCAAAGCAATCAGAGATGAAAACGGCATAGCAGTTGACTTTGAAACAGAGGGAGATTATCCAAAATACGGAAACAATGATAACAAAGTTGACAGCATTGCGGTTTCCATTGTCGAAAGCTTTATGAAAAAGCTGCGTAAACATGTGACTTACCGCAACTCCATGCACACGATGTCAATCCTAACTATAACATCTAATGTTGTGTATGGTAAAAAGACAGGAAACACACCGGATGGACGCCGTGCCGGAGAACCTTTCGCACCTGGAGCAAACCCAATGCATGGGCGTGATACGCAAGGTACTTTAGCCTCTCTGGCATCTGTTGCTAAACTGCCTTATGATTCATCATTGGATGGTATATCTAATACTTTCTCTATTGTTCCAAAAGCACTCGGCAAAGAGGAAGAAGATCGGTCATCCAACCTTGTCTCCATATTAGACGGTTATGGAGTTAAAGCCGGCCACCATTTAAATGTTAACGTCTTTAACAGGGAAACACTTCTAGATGCAATGGAGCATCCAGAGTCTTATCCGCAATTAACTATTCGTGTATCTGGATATGCTGTTAATTTCATCAAACTGACACGTGAACAGCAATTAGATGTCATTAACAGAACATTCCATGAAACTATGTAATTTCTCTACTATCAGCAGAACCCAATCTTCTGCTGATAGTAAAATCATATTTTTATCCAGGAGGATTACTTACAGGCTAAGTGAGTAACATTTTAAAGGGAAATGCGAGCATTCTTGCCTGGTAATTCACTTTCATGTCCATTGATACACAGGAGGAGCTTAATTATGAAAGGCAATATTCATTCGATTGAGACATTCGGCACAGTTGATGGCCCAGGCATAAGATATGTCGTATTTTTGCAAGGCTGTTTGCTGCGCTGCCAATTTTGCCATAATGCAGATACTTGGGAAATGTATACAGGCAAAGAAGTTGAAGTGAAGGAAATTATCAACGATTTAACTGAGTACCTTCCTTTTATAAATGCATCTGGCGGAGGAATCACCGTAAGTGGTGGTGAACCGCTCCTGCAGCTGCCATTTTTGCTGGAGCTGTTTAAAGAGTGTAAAAAAATTGGAATTCACACAGCAATTGATACTTCTGGCGGCTGTTACTCGACAGCACCCCATTTTCAAAAACAGCTGTTAGAGCTATTTTCTGTAACTGATTTAATTTTACTAGATTTAAAGCATATTAACCGTAAAAAACATATTAAATTAACAGGAATGGCAAATGATCATATCCTTTCATTCGCAACTTTTCTATCTGAAAAACAGATACCTGTTTGGATACGGCATGTGTTAGTCCCAACTATTAATGACAGCCCAGAAGACTTAAGAATGCTCGGGGAGTTTGTTTCTACACTTTCGAATATAGAAAAAGTTGAAATTCTGCCTTACCATAAACTAGGTGTCTATAAATGGGAAGCGCTTGGTCTGGAATATCCGCTGAAAGGTATAGAACCTCCAAGTGAAGCCTCTGTCGAGTTTGCATATAATATACTTACAAGCTCTCGAGTATAATGTTAGATAATGTAGTAAGACAGAGAAAAGCCTCAAGCTCATTGTACTAATTTGCTTGAGGCTTTTTTATTTATTGCAGCTAACGAATATAGCTTATGCTATTTATTCTTCTTCCCCACATTCTTCTCCATGTTCTTCATCTGGGGAATGTTCCACTTTTCCTTTTCCTACTGATAATCCCCATGTGAAGTTAACAGGAACGTTCAGCAGCAGCATGCTTAAGTTCACACCAAATATAGTCATATGTTTCCCTCCCTCTTACCATATTGCCTGCCTTTTCCTTCACTAGAAAAATTAAGCTTCTTTTTACTTACACTACTAGCTTATGTAAAACATCTAGGACATGCGTGTGTAAATAACCAATTTTTTTATTTTCATCAAAAAACCTCCCGCTTAGAAACGAGAGGTATAAAATGAAATTATTTCCACCAGTCATCAAACATTGACGCCGGCACTTGTCGTTTATGCTCAGTAATTAAGTAGCGAGCTTCAATTTTTTCTGCAGCTTCTTTAGAAACTTCCTTGCCTTCTAAATAATCATCAAGCTGGTCATAAGAAATTCCAAGCTCTGTTTCATCAGCTTGACCTGGTTTCTCATCAAGCAAATCAGCAGTTGGTACTTTCAAATAGATTCTTTCCTCTGCTCCAAGTTCTTTTAAAAGCTGTTTACCTTGGCGCTTTGTAAGTCCTGTTAGTGGCAAAACGTCCGCTCCGCCGTCTCCGTATTTCGTAAAGAACCCTGTTACAGCTTCTGCAGCATGATCTGTTCCAATTACTAGCAGATTTAACTGTCCACCAACTGCATACTGAGCAATCATTCTTGCTCTAGCCTTAATATTTCCTTTATGGTAATCAGCTAATGGAGTATCAGCCATGTCGTCATACACTTTCTTAAATTCGTCTACAGGACCGCGCACATTAAATTCCAGCTCTTTATCTGCTGCAATAAACTTCAGCGCTTTATTTGCATCATCTTCATCTGCCTGCACACCATACGGCAGTCTAACCGCAACAAATGTAGCATCATAGCCCTCACTGCGAAGCTCTTCTACAGCCAACTGTGCCAATCTGCCAGCGAGGGAAGAGTCTTGGCCTCCGCTTATTCCTAAAACAAACCCTTTTGCTTTTGTTTTTTTCAAATATTCTTTCAGAAAGTTTATGCGCAGTCTTATTTCTTCCTTCGCATCAATTTCTGGTTTTACATTTAGTGCTGCGATAATTTGACTTTGCATGCTCATGTTAGCATTCCTCCTGTTATTCTTTATTTTTTATGCTGCTTTTTACCTTTTCCAAGTGATTCATTTTGTTTTCCCAACATAGCGGGCTTAAATCAACAGGATATTCCTCCGGATTGAGTGAACGCTTGTATTCATCCCACAGCACATCCAAATTATCCTCGGCAAACTTTTGTGTTTCAAAAATTGTCGGAGACTTATAGATGAGTTCTCCTTTTTTGAAAATATCTTTATGAATATCCTTCGCATGGAAATTAGTAACAAATTTACTAATGTAAGTATGTGTTGGATGGAACATTTTTAAGCGTTCCTCTTCCTCCGGATGCTCGGTTTCCAAACAAATATAGTCACCTTCAGATTTATGGTTTATGCTGTTTATAATGCGGTACACCCTTTTTATTCCTGGTGTCGTCACCTTTTCTGGGTTGCCGCTAATTTTGATCGTATCTTGCATATTACCCTCTTCATCCTCAATTGAAACAAGCTTGTAAACGCCGCCTAAGGCTGGCTGGTCAAAAGCAGTAATCAGCTTTGTACCAATGCCCCACACATCTATCTGCGCACCTTGAGCCTTTAAGTTAATTATTGTATATTCATCAAGATCATTGCTTGCGACTATTTTTGTCTCTGTAAAACCTGCTTCATCAAGCATTTTTCTCGCAGCTTTGGACAAGTATGCAAGGTCACCGCTGTCCAGTCTAATGCCGACAAAATTAATGGCATCACCGAGTTCCTTAGCCACTTTTATCGCATTAGGAACACCTGAGCGCAATGTATCATACGTATCAACCAAGAAAACGCAGTCCTTATGACGCCTTGCATACTTATGAAAGGCAGTATATTCGTCTCTGTATGCTTGAATCATGCTGTGTGCGTGCGTTCCTGATACAGGGATGCCAAACAGCTTGCCTGCTCTAACATTAGATGTGGAGCTGAACCCGCCGATAAAGGCTGCTCTTGTACCCCAAAGTGCAGCATCTAACTCATGGGCACGCCTGCTGCCGAACTCCATTACAACTCCCTCACCAATAGCATGTTTGATGCGGGAAGCCTTAGTTGCAATCAATGTTTGGTAATTCACAATATTAAGCAATGCCGTCTCAATGATTTGTGCTTGAGCTAGCGGTGCTTCCACTCTCACTAATGGTTCATTGGCAAAAACGAGTTCGCCTTCTTCTACCGAACGCAAGCTTCCTGTAAAACGAAAGTCCTTTAAGTACTCCAGAAAGTCGTCTTTAAAACCTTGTTCACGCAAATATTCGATATCACTACTTGTGAATCGCAATTCTTTTATGTACTGAATAATTCTTTCTAAACCTGCAAAAACAGCATAACCATTATTGAAAGGAAGCTTGCGAAAATATACTTCAAATACAGCATTTCGTTCTGAAACGCCATCCTCCCAATAAGTTTCTGCCATATTAATTTGGTATAAATCTGTATGCAGCATTAAGCTGTCATCATGAAAATTAAAACTCATGTTTATCCTCCTGCGGTTAACCAATTCACCTTACAAAATGGATGCACCTAATGTGCTTTTAAAATGATCAAGCGCCCAAATATGACCAGCGTCATTAAAGGAAGCTGTTGCCTTTTCATGAATAAAAAGGTTAAACCCTTTATTATAACAATCTACAGCTGTATGAAGCACACAAATATCTGTACAGACACCAACCAAATGTACATCCTTAATGTTTCTTTCATTCAGCTTTATTTCAAGGTCGGTGCCGGCAAAGGCGCTGTATCTTGTTTTGTCCATCCAATAAACATGGTCAAGTTCCTTGTTTTGCTCATACACTTCCTTTAATGCGCCATAAAGGTTTCTCCCTTTTGTGCCTTTTATGTTATGAGGCGGAAACAGCTTTGTCTCAGGATGGTATTGATCCTTTATTGTATGTAAATCAATAGCAAAAACAGTAAAATGACCTTCTTCAATAAATTGTTTGGTAATTGTTGAAATAGTGCTTTCTATTTTGATTCCAGATTCTCCGCAAGGAAGAGCTCCTTCAATAAAATCGAAAGTATAATCAATATTTATTAGTGCTTTCACTTTAATAGCCTCCTTTTAGGATAACGCCAAAATATGTGAACACATTATACCGAACTTCCGCCCATTTTACCATAAACTAAGCCTGTTCTTTTTGAACATGTAGTAAAGTTAACCATTTTGTAAGTGATATATTTTTAACTCTATCATACACCTTATTATGACAATTATTAAGGAAAGTTTTTAGATTGAGACAATTTTTTGATATAACCTATTTTGTCTCCTGTTTATATTAGTTCCAGTTAATAGGGAAAATTGTGTGTAAAGTATGACTGGTAATAGAACATGATTGCCATTTAGCCTTATTTTCGATATAATTTGATTGTTGATAACGAACCTGAGGTGTATAAATGTTTGAATTCTTAATTGATTTGACAAACATTCCAAGCTATCAAACCATCTACATTACCGTAATGATCGGATTAATGGTTAAATATTTTTGGGATATTAACCTGCAAATCACTGTTAATGATGAATTTATCGCATCAGATGGCCTTTATTTACAAAGAGTCGTCACGACGGTAAATTTTAATGTTCAAAAATACAATACTCCTATTCTGCAATGGATATGCAAAAATATCCGTAAAAGAATGGAAAGCTCTGCTGATGATCCGGAAAAACCGATTCTCCTCCTGCTATAGACAAAATTTTTCAACGAATTAGGAGGAGTCGAAATGACGAAATCAGCAAAAAAACTAGTATTAGTATTCATGACAATAGTAACTGCCATCATGCTTAGCGCATGTTCAACTACAGGCAGCGGAAGTGGAAACAGCGGAGGCTGGTTCCATAACACGGTTGTAGAACCGTTCGCTTCTTTAATACATGGAATGGCAATGATGTTTAACGGCAACTTTGGTCTTGCCATCATCTTGATTACACTTATCATTCGCCTCTTATTAATGCCGCTGATGTTAAGACAATACAAAAAACAGCAGCTCATGAAAGAGAAAATGGAAATAATCAAGCCGGAAATGGAACGAATCCAAAAGAAAATCAAAGCGACGAAAGACCAAAAAGAACAGCAGAACCTGCAGCGGGAAATGATGGATCTTTATAAGACACACGGTGTCAATCCACTATCAATGGGCTGTCTGCCAATGCTTATTCAGATGCCGATTTTAATGGGCTTCTATTACGCGATAAGAGGCTCGGAGGAAATCGCCAGCCATTCATTCCTTTGGTTTAATCTTGGCCATTCAGACCTTATTTTAACTGCTATTGCTGGTATTGTTTATTATTTGCAATTCCGTGTTACTCAAAACACGATGACTGCTGAACAGCAAAAACAAATGAAATTCATGGGGTTAATCTCCCCTATTATGATTGTTATGGTATCTTTAAATGCTCCAGCTGCCCTTCCATTATACTGGACAGTCGGTGGAATCTTCCTTATCTTCCAATCAATGCTTGGACGAAAACTGTATCCGCCTGCAAAGGTAGCTGACACCACAACAAATGCTAAACAATAAGAAAAAGGCAGAACGGACATCTAGTCCGTCTGCTTTTTTTGTTGTTAACCAATATTCCCTGTTAAATAGCCAATCCAGGCAAAAGCAATACCTCCGCCAAAGGAAAACAGCAGATAACTGTAAAAAATCCGTTTGTTTTGCTTCCACAACTGCACTGCCTCGACCGCCAATGTCGAAAAGGTTGTAAACGCCCCTAAAAAACCGACGGCAAACAGCAGATGCACCAATTCACTCACATGAAGTCCTGCAATTAAACCTAATAAAAAAGAACCAATTAAATTAATAGTTAATGTGGCAACTGGCATAGCAGTGGATATTTTTGACTTTATGTATTGTATTAACCAGTATCGGCTTATTGCCCCGATAAATCCGCCAATGGCGACGGCACTCATCATACTAACCATGATTGTGTCCTCTTGCTGCCAGTTTTGATCCGGTTATCATTCCAATAAATGCTGCAGTCAGTCCGAGTGATGTACTTGCTGCTATATATATAAATGCCTGAATAATTTTACCTGCTTGCAAAAGTGTCAGTGTATCAAGACTGAAGGTGGACAAGGTTGTAAACGAACCGATAATACCTGTGCCAATGGCGGTTGTAAGAGTAGGTGACAAGCTCTTTTTTTCTGCAGCAAATTTAGTTAAAAAACCAAGAAGAAAAGAGCCTATCATGTTAATAGATAATATGTTCAACGGAAAACTTCCCTGGCCTATGCTGAATAAAAATCTTGCAATGCTTCCAATTATCCCGCCGATGCCTACATATATATAAATCATTTTATTTCCTTCTTTCCATTTAAAAAGGAGAAAACATCAGCTGCTTTCTCCCGTTCACCCTTATAAATCTTGAAAATAATCCTTATAAAATCCGCCGACTTTTCCTGAATTATCAACAATGAAGTAAAATTCTTCTGTTTCATTTTTAACTTCGTATGTTTCGCCGACTGTTAAAACTCTATTAACAATATACTTGCTTGCATCAGTATGTATGCACTTTACTTTTTTGACAGTATTTTTATCATTCCAAATTTCATGTATCAATTGATAAAGCCCCTTTCACTTATATACTACTTTAGTATATAGCCAGTAAGCCATTAAACGCAACAAATCCTTAGCTTAAGACACTAAATTCTTTTCATTTTCCAAAAGAAAATAAAAGCTGCTTCGATTGAAAGTAAACCATTTTCCTGTTGAAGCTTGTTGGAATGTTATATAGCATTGCTTATTTATCCAGTCCATTCTTTTAAATTCCATATCTGAATATGTCTGATCTTCATGTTTAATAGTATATACTAGATTCTTCGCCTGTATATTCATCATATGACCTTCTTTCTATGATGTCTTATAATACATATATACCACTGGCAAATTGACCGTTAAACATATATAAGCCTATTTTTTATTTGTTCCATTTTGTAAAATTGGTCCAATCGTGGCCCTCAATTTCATGAACAAGCATTTCTTCCTTATTGCACACATAGGTAAAGGCCTTGAAGGGCTTATCATGCCCATATACGTCCACCTCTGCTCTTATATAAAGACTTTCCATGTCACCTGGTGTATAATCTTCAAACTCGTCGAGCAGATGCAAATCTGTTGCCGGCACCTCAAATACCTCACCTCGCACCTTTTCTTTTCCTTTATTTAAACTCAAAAAGGGATATCCTAAACCTGCATCATACAGTTTGCCGTAAATCCACATATTTTCCGCAATGCAAGGATAATTTTTCATCATATAGTGGTTGATCTGCTGCTTTCTTAAAGTACCGTATACAAAGAGATGGACTTTCACTGCATCGACCCTCCTTTTCTTTAGCTTAGCTTGGTATAAATTTAACGGAATAGCTTCTGTGTCTCGGTCCGTCAAATTCACAAAAATAAATGCCTTGCCATGTTCCTAAGCTTAACCGCCCTTTTTCGACTATCACTAGCTCGGATGCACCGACTGTACTTGCTTTCATATGGGCTGCCGTATTTCCTTCCATATGCCTGTCCTCGTTTACATTCCATGGATATACTTCGTCAAACCGGCGAATCATATCACGGACAACATCTGGATCAGCATTTTCATTTATCGTAATTCCAGCAGTTGTATGAGGACAGTATATAACTATGATACCTTCCTTCATTCCATATTCGGTTACGGCTGATTGAACTTCATCTGTTATTTCATAGAACATGGTATGCTCTTTTGTCTCCAGTCTTTTATGAATCATAGTCTGCTCCACCTCTCACATTTATTTTTTCTTTTTACCAATCACTATAACATGTCATGTATCCTAAATTCTAATAATGGCGTTAAATTTATCCAACTACAGGTTATCGCTTTTCATTGTCCTCAAATTGCGTTAGTATAATCATTGTAAGAATATTCAATCCATTTATTTAAGGAGGATGCAAAATGAAAATTATGAGCAATGAACAGCTGATTTTTTCTTATCGAGATGCATTAAAAGCCGGAAATGAAGAGGAATGGATTCTTATTTTAAAGCAAGAAATGGACAAACGAGGACTTAATCCGATGATTTTGGAATAGCAACAAGCAAGAGGATGCTTCTAAGGAAGCATCCTCTATTTTTTAAGCTTCAAACAGTAAAGACTCTGGGTCTTCGAGCAATTGTTTAACTCTAGCCAGGAAGGTTACTGCTTCCTTTCCATCAATGATGCGGTGGTCATAGGAAAGTGCTAAATACATCATCGGCCTGTTTTCCATTCTTTCATTATCAATTGCAACAGGGCGCATTTGGATTTTATGCATTCCTAATATACCGACTTGAGGGCCATTTAAGATTGGTGTTGACAGTAATGACCCAAACACACCGCCGTTTGTAATCGTGAATGTGCCTCCTTGCAGGTCAGATAGGGATAATTTGTTGCTGCGAGCTTTATCGGCAAAAGTCAAAATATCACTTTCAATTTCCGCAAAATTTTTACGGTCCGCATCACGAAGGACTGGTACAACTAAACCTTCATCTGTTGAAACTGCAATACCGATGTCATAATATTTTTTCAGGACAATTTCATCCCCTTGAATTTCAGCGTTTAATAACGGTGATTTCTTTAAACAGGCTACAACTGCTTTAGTGAAAAAGGACATGAATCCAAGCTTTACATCATTTTCTTTTTGGAATTGATCCTTCCGTTTTTTTCGAAGGTTCATAATATTAGTCATATCCACTTCATTAAAGGTTGTGAGCATTGCTGTATTTTGCTGAACCTCCACAAGTCGCGAAGCAATAGTTTGCCGTCTGCGTGTCATTCGGACGCGTTCAGTCGGTTTTTCTGGATCTGCTTGTTGTTTTGCCTGCAGTGGTTTCTCCTTTTCTGCTGGAGCTTTGTGAACCGGCTGCTCTTTTTTGCGGTCATGCTCGATAACATCATGAGCACGCAATCTTCCTAAAGGATCATTTGCTAAAACTTGGCTCAAATCAATGCCTTTTTCTCTTGCCAGCTTTCTCGCAGATGGTGAGGCGATTGGATAGCTTTTTGCTTCTGGCTTATCTGGGCTTTGAACTTCCTCTGCCTGAACCGGAGGCGCTTCTTTTGCCGTTGGTGTTTCTGTTACCGCTGCTGATTCTTCAGCTGGTTTGCTTGTGACAGCATTTTCGGAAACGATGGCGATTGTTTCTCCGACTTGAACTGTATCACCTTCATTTGCCTTTAGTTCTTGAAGGATACCGCTTTCCTCAGAAATGATCTCAACATTTACTTTATCTGTTTCTAACTCTACTATGTAGTCGCCTTTTTCTACATATTCACCTGTTTTCTTTAGCCACTGTGCCACGGTTCCTTCTGTGATTGATTCTGCTAGTTCTGGTATTTTAATCTCACCCATCTTAAAAATCCCCCTCTATTCAGTCCATGTCAATGCTTTATTAATAATTTTTGCTTGATTTTTGCGATGAACAATTGGGTCCCCTTCAGCAGGACTCGATCTTCTGCGGCGTCCGATATAATCGAATGACACAGAATCTTGGAGCAGTTTTTTCACTCGTGGTTCCATGAAGCTCCATGCTCCCATGTTTTGCGGCTCTTCTTGTACCCATCTGATTTCTTCTAAATTAGGATATTTTATTAGGATTTCCTTCAATTTATTCGCAGGGAACGGATAAAGTTCTTCAATTCGCACACTATGCACCCAATCGGAATTTTCCATCTGCTTAAT